>CAKZVN010000242.1 GCA_937922105.1 uncultured Litorilinea sp. | reverse complement strand
GAGGTCGTGGGAGACCGAATAGGTGAAGGTCTCCAGTTCGCGATTGACTTCGGCGAGACGGTCCGCCTGCTCGGAGAGCGCGCGATTGAGCGCGCGCACGGCGTCCTCGGCGCGGCGCCGCTCCGCGATCTCGCGCTCCAGATGCGCGGTGCGTTCGGCGACGCGCGCCTCCAGTTCTTGGTTCAAGCGGCGCAACTCATCTTCCAAGCGGCGCCGGCGGGTAATATCCTGCAATGTCCCGAAGGCCTCAATAGGCTTGCCGGCGTCATCGCGGCGCACATAGCCGCGGATGTTCACCACCCGTACTTCCCCATTGCGCAAGAGCAGCCGATGCTCATAGTCCAACGGGCGCACTCCTGCCATGATGTCGTGATAGGCTTGGGCAGCGGCTGCGCGGTCGTCGGGGTGCACAATCTGGAGATAGCCGTGCGGTGTCGCCTCGAAACCGGTGGGGTCCTGGTCAATGATGGCGTAGGTCTGCGCCGAGAGGGTCAACTGGTTGCTGGGCAATTCCAGACGCCAGCTGCCCACCTCAGCGACGCGCTGGGCCTCGGCAAGGTCGGCGTTGGCACGGGCGAGTTCCGCGGTGCGCTCGGCAACCAGTCGCTCCAGTTCGGCCTGGACGCGCTGTTGTAACAATTCGGCTTCCTTGCTCGGGGTGATGTCCTCCACCAGACGCAGGAGCAAACCGCCCCCCTCGCCGTCCGGGTCCAAGCGGGAGGTAGTGACACGCATCCAAGACATGGTGCCGTCAGGGCGAGGGAAGCGTTTCTCGCTGTGGTAAAGATCGATCTCGCCCGCGACCATGGCTTGGAAGACGCGCCAGTCGGCGGCGGCATCGTCGGGGTGTCCCAGTTGCGCCACGGTCATTTGCGCCAGCTCGCGCTCGCGATAGCCGACAATGCGCCGGTAGGCGGCGTTGGTCTGGAGAAAGCGCCCCTGCGCGTCCACCAGAGCAATCCCGATGCCGGCATTCTCGAAGACGGCGCGGAAACGGGCTTCGGCCTGGCGCTGTGCCTGTTCGGCCCGGCGGAATTCCGTGATGTCGGTCAATAGCCCAGCAACGGCATAGGGCACGCCTGTTTTGTCCGTCAACACAAAGCGGGCGCGTGCAAGACGCATTAGCTGGTTGCGCCACAGGATCGAGGACTCGTCGGTGAGCGCGCCGCCGCGCATCACCACTTCCTCATGGGCTGCGCGCAAGCGGGCTGCCTGCTCCGGCGGGAAAAGCTCCTCCGGCGTCTTGCCGATGCACTCGTCGCGCGCCAAGCCGGTCACGTCCTCCCACACGCGGTTGACCATCACATAGCGCCCCTCCAGATCGCGTAGGTAGAAGATAACGGGCGCGTTATCCATGATGATCTGGAGTTGGGCGCGACTGCGCTCCAACTCGGTGCTGCGCTCTTCGAAGCGTGTGATCAGCGCCGTGTGCCCCCTGTGCAGGATGCGCTCCAGGTGGGCGCGTTCCAGATAGAGGAGGAAAGCCGTGATGCCTACGAAGAGCCAGCCCTTGGCGGTCTGCCAGAACGCTTGCTCGGCGGCATCCCCCACCAACCAGGCCAATACCCGATCCGATGTCCAGATCCACAGCGCGGCGATCAGTGCATAGGCAGCGGCTAGGCGCAATGCCGGGAGCCGCCGCTTGAGCAACAGACTGACTTCACCGTTCATGTCCACGTCCTGTCCGGTTGATGCGCGAACGACAACGCCGCCTGCGTGCGAACCGCACAATCAGGCACGGAGGAATGGAGGGATATCATCAAACGAAGCAGAGCAGAGCAACATGTGGGACTCGGCGATGGCGTGATGTGCTGCGCTGTCGGACAGGTCGTGGTGACCGGCCCCCCTAGTTACATTATAGAGCGTTTGGATAAGACTGCAAGAACTGCCGGAGAGCCTCTGCGTGGGCAACCCCGCTTCTTGGTCAACCTGCGCGGCGGTGGTACACTATTGCGTCGGCGTCTGTTGCGCCGGCGCTGTGTGCCGGTTGCTTGTTGGCGCCGGTCAATGCCGACTAGCCGGTCGCCGCGTCTGCGCCGGCTCCGATTCCGTTATGGTCACACCGCCACCAGCATCCGTCGCTCAACCGTCCATGTCGGTTCCATTGCTCAGCCTGCTGCGGCCCGACGCGACGGCGCACCTACGCCTGACAGTGGTCGTGCCGACCTATAACGAAGCCGAGAACTTGGCTGCGCTCACCCAGGCGCTCCTGGCGCTGCCCTTTCCCCAATTACAATTGCTGGTAGTGGACGACAACTCGCCCGACGGAACCGGCGCGCTGGCGGACGAACTGGCGCGCCAAGCCAACGCAACCGCTTGCGCATCCCGCCCGCGCATGGTGGTCATCCATCGTCAGGGCAAAGGCGGGCTGGGCACGGCCTATGTCGCCGGGATGCGCCGCGCCCTGGACGACGGTGCCGACTATGTGGTCCAGATGGATGCGGATTTCAGCCATTCGCCCGCCTATATCACCGCCATGCTGGGCGTGATGCTCGCCACCAACGCGGACGTGGTCATCGGCAGCCGCTATGTGCCCGGGGGAACACTGGACGAAGGCTGGGGACCGGGCCGACGTTTTCTCAGCTGGTGGGCCAACCTGTACAGCCGCGCCATTCTCGGCCTGCGGATTCGCGACATGACCGCGGGCTTCAAGCTCTGGCGTCGCGAGGCGCTCTTGGGCATCGGTCTGGAACGCATTCGCTCTAATGGCTACAGCTTCCAAGTCGAGATGGCCTATTTGTGCGAAAAGTTGGGCTACCGACTGATCGAAATCCCCATTCACTTCGAGGACCGGCGCATCGGCCAAAGCAAGCTGGACATGCCGGTCAAGCTGGAATCGGCCTGGCGCACCTGGCAGATTCGCTGGCGCTATCGTGCGCTCCACGCGACACGCCCAGGACGTCCCCACCCATGAGGTCACCGATGTCGCGCCCGGCCTGGTTACGCCGCGGTCTACCGCCGCGCCTGCGTCCCTATCGCGCCGACTTGCTTGCGCTGCTCACGCTTTGGGGATTGCCCCTGCTCTGGTTTGCGCCGGTGCTGTTCGGCGGGCTGACGCTGCTGCCCTACGACAATCTCTACGCCTTTGAGCCGTGGCGCAGCCTGCAACCCGACCTGGTTCCCCATAACCTCCTCCTCAGCGACCTGGTGTTGGAAAACGCGGTGTGGAAGTTGCACATCCGCCGCACGCTGGCGGACGGTCAATTGCCGCTGTGGAATCCGCAAATCTTCACCGGGTTGCCCTTTTTGGCTGCGGGCCAAGCCAGCACTTTCTATCCCCTGAGCATTTTGTTTTTGATCCTACCCTTGGAGGCGGCCTACGGCTGGTTCACCGCGCTGCAAATCGGCTTGGCGGGCACGGGTCTTTATGTCTGGGCGCGCACGGTCGGCTTGCGCCCGCCTGCCGCGCTGCTGGGCGGCGTGGTCTACATGTTCAGCGGCTTTCTGATCGCCAGCGTGGTCTTCACCATGTTTATTGCCGCCGCGGCCTGGCTGCCCTTCATCCTTGCCGTCATCGAGCAAGTGATTCGCAAACAGGAACAGAAAGGGCTGGCGGCGTTCACCCCCATTCCCTATGTGGTCGCGGGCGCGGGCGCCATCGGTGTGATGGTCTTGGCGGGTCACCCGGAGTTGATCTACTACACCATGCTCACCGCGGGGGGATATACGCTGGTGCGGTTGGGCGTGGCATGGCGACACTTGGTCGCGACCTGCGCCGTGCCGGCGCGCGCGGTTGCGCGCCGACTGCTTGCGCCTGCGCTCTGGCTGTTGAGCATGGCGATTCTGGGCATTGCGCTGGGCGGTGTGCAGTTGCTCCCCTTGCTGGAGTTGTTGCCGCTCAACTTCCGCGAGGGGTCGGCGACCTTTGCCCAGGTGGTGGGTTGGGCTTGGCCCGTGCGCCATGTGTTGACTTTCGTGCTGCCCGACATCTTCGGCAACCCCAGCCACCACCACTGGTTCGATCTCTGGCAGGGCCAATGGCAGCCGGTCACGGTCAACGCGCTGGGCGAACCGGTGGACACCATCTTCTGGGGCATCAAGAATTATGTGGAGGGGGCCAACTATCTGGGCCTGCTCAGCTGGCTCCTGGCGGCCGTGGCGCTGTGGCATGGGGTGCGCGTTACGTTCCGCCGCGGCCCAACGCGTCCTGCGGCGGAGTCTGCGATGAAGCAACTCCTCTCCCCCAGCGTACTCCGTCATACCCAGGAGGGCGACAACGAAGGATTCCCCGCCCACACCGGTTTGGAGGAGGGACCCTTCATAGCTCAGGGTGATGCGGCGACGGACGGCCCGCGCCCCTGGCTCATCTGGTTCTGCGCCGGGCTGGCGCTGCTGGCTTTGCTGTTTGCCTTCGGCACGCCGCTCTACGCGCTGCTCTATTACGGCTTGCCCGGCTGGAACCAGCTGCACAGCCCCTTTCGCTGGGTCTTCCCCTTCACACTCTGTATGGCGATGTTGGCGGCGGTGGGCGCGCACGTCGCGCAAGAGGCCTACACTACGGTGCGACGACGGTTGGGCCTGCTGGCGACGCTTGCGGGCGCGGCAGCCCTGCTCGTGGTAGCGGCAAGCCTAGCCCAGCCCGCGCCCTTTATCACACTGGGGCAGCGGCTGGTGGACGGCTCCGACCTGGCACAAATGGCCTTTGCCCACGGGCGCATGGCTTGGGCCTATCTGGCGGGCAACCTGGCGCGTTTCGGGTTGTTCGCACTCTTGGCGGGGGTCTGGCTGAGCGGGCGACCGCGCGCGGGGACACTGGGCCGCGCTTGGCCCTGGCTGGCGGCGGCGCTGGTGGCGCTGGACCTCTACGCGGTCCACGGGCGCTTCAACCCAGCTACATCGCCCGACCTGTCGCCCCTCCGTCCCGGCGGCATACCGCCGGTGGTGGAATTCCTCCACGCGCGCGAAGGCGACCCGCTGCGCCCGCCCGCAGACCGGCCCATTACCCCCTGGCGCTTTACCACCTTCAACGCGCCGGGCGCCAAGACCTTCAACGCCAACGTGGGCATGTATTACGGCTGGCACGACCTGCGCGGCTACGACTCGGTGATCCCGCGCCAATATGTCGCGCTCATGGATCGCATCGCGCCCCAGGCCGACGAGTTGCTCTACAACCGCATCGCGCCGCTCTATAGCCGCCCCGGCGGCGATGTCTACGCCGTGCTGGACCATCCCCTGCTGGACTTGCTCAACGTCAAGTATGTCCTGACCGAGCACTATATCCCCAACCCCGGCTGGGTGGAGGTCTATCGCGACGAATCCATCGGCGTCTATGAAAACCTGAGCGTCTTTCCGCGCGTCTGGATTGTGCCCGAAGCGCAGGTAGTGCCGGTAGAGGAACAGCCATTGGCGGCGAGCGACCTGCGCCGCGTGGTCTTTATCGAGGAGACACCCAGCGCAGCTCATGCGCTCATCCCCGGCAGCGCCCAGATCGCCGAGGCGCAGATCAGCCGCTACACCGCCAATGACCTGTTCATTGACATCAATCTCAGCGACCGCGGCTGGTTGGTGGTGGGCGATGCCTATTTCCCCGGCTGGCAGGCCTATCTGCGCCCCTTTGGCGGCGACGAAAGCGATGAGGTGAGCCTGCCGCTCTACCGCGCCAACGGCGGTCTGCGCGCCGTCTATCTGGAGCAAGCAGGGCAATGGACTGTGCGGATGGTCTATTCGCCCATGAGCTTTAAGCTGGGCCTCTACGTCAGTTTCTTGGCGACCATGACGCTGGTGCTGTTGGCAGGCTACTGGGCATGGGGACGCTATTACCGCCCCGAAGTCAGCGCAGGCGCGGCGCGCACCGTTGCCAAGAACTCGGTGGTCCCCCTGATCCTGAGCCTGAGCAACAAGGCGATTGATTTCGCCTTTGCCATGCTTTATGTGCGCCTGCTCGGCCCCACGGGCACAGGCCAATACGCCTTTGTGGTGGCGCTCTACGGCTTTTTCGAGATCATCAGCCGCTATGGGTTGGGCACGCTGTTGACGCGCGATGTCGCCGCGGACAAGAACCAATCCAGCCGCTATCTCTCCAACGTGCTGGCGCTACGCACGCTGCTCTGGCTGACTTCCTTGCCGCTGCTGGGGCTGGTGACGCTGGGCTACCGCAGCGTGAGCCAAGTCGGCTTTGTGGAGGCGTCGGGCATCGGCACACAGGAAGTACAAGCCATCGCGCTCCTGGCGGTCGCCATGCTTTTCGCCAACTGGGCCGATGCGCTGAGCAGCCTGTTCAATGCCTTCGAGAAGCTGGAATATCCCGCAGGGTTGGCGAATGTGATTGCGCTGCTCAAGGTGACGCTGGGCGCGCTGGTGCTGCTCCTGGGCTGGGGTATCGTCGGGCTGGCGGGCGTGAGCTTGGTGATGAATCTGGTACAGACGCTCTGGCTCTATCGCCTGGTGCGCTCCACCCTGTTCATCCCCCAGTGGCAGCCTGATTTCGGCCTGCAACGCTGGATGCTCCAGACCAGCGGGCCGCTCATGATCAACCACCTGTTGGCGACCATCTTTTGGCGCATTGACCTGTGGATTCTGCGCCCATTGGCGGGCGCAGCCAATGTGGGTCTGTACAGCGTGGGTCTCAAGTATCTGGACGGGCTAAACATCATCCCCAGTGTTTTTACGATGGCGGTCTTTCCGCTCATGAGCCGCTATGCGCGGCAGGACGAGGCGAGGCGTGCCGAGCAAGGCACTCCCCCGGCGGGCAGCAGCAGCCTTTTGCGCGCCTATGTCTTGAGCCTGCGCCTGCTGGTCATTCTCAGCTTGCCCATCGCCATGACCATCACCGTCTTGGCGGAGCCGTTGGTCTGGCTGGTGGGCGGCGGGCAATATCTCAACGTCGCGACCACATTGCGCGTCTTCGGGCACGAGATGACCGTCAACGGCGGCTCGGATTTGGCCCTGCGCGTGATCATCTGGAGTATCCCGTTGGGTTTCGTCAACAGCGTGACCCAGTATGTGTTGATTGCAGTCCACCAACAACGCTATCTGACGCGCGCCTTTATCATCGGCGTCGTCTTCAACGTAGTGGGCAACTTGATCGCCATCCCGCACTTGGGCTATGTGGGCGCGGCGTTGGTGACCATCCTCAGTGAGTTGAGCCTCCTGATCCCCTTCTATTGGCAAGTACGGCGGAGCGTCGGACGCGTGCCGTGGGGTGCGCTGGTTGCCAAGCCGCTGTTGGCGTTGGCGCTCATGGGCGTGAGCGTCGCCTGGCTGGCACAGATGGGTGTTGCCCCTTGGTGGACAGCCGCCGCCGGGTTGGTGGTCTATGCCGTGGGGTTGGCGCTGGTAGGCGTCTTTGGCGGCGAAGAGGTCGCGGTGGTGCGCCGGGCGCTGTTGCGCGGGCGCTGAACCACGTTGCTACCCGCGTCCCAAACAACGACGGGGCGGGCCGGCGGCCTACCCCGTGTCGGAGACATCGGTGTT
>CAKZVN010000241.1 GCA_937922105.1 uncultured Litorilinea sp. | reverse complement strand
GGCCAAGCGACCCGGCGCAATGGCGCCGCGGTCGTGCAACCCGAACCACTCGGCGCTGTTGAGCGTCGCCATGCGGATGGCTTCCACCGGCTCGATGCCCGCGGCGATGGCAGCGCGCACCATCGCGTCAATAGAGCCGTCGTCCAGCAGGTCGGCGGGAATGCGGTCGTCGGTGCAAAAGCAGATGCGCCGGCTGTTGGCCTGGGTTACGAGCGGGAGCAAGGCGCGCAGATTGCGGGCGTTGGTCGCCTCGCGCATGAGGATGTAGAGGCCGCGCGCCAACTTTTCGGCGGCTTCTTCCACGGTGGTGCATTCGTGCTCGCTGCCGATGCCTGCGGCGACATAAGCGTTGAGCGATTGCCCGCTGAGGAGTGGAGCGTGCCCATCCACGGGACGGTGCTTGAAAGCGCCGAGTTTGGCGAGCATCTGGGGGTCACCCTGGACGACGCCGGGGAAGTTCATGACTTCGGCCAAACCGTGCACGATGCCTTCCGCCAGCAGGGTTGCCAAGTCCCCAGCATTGAGGGTTGCACCGGCGGATGCCATACCGGTGGCAGGAACGCAGGACGAGGCCATGATCACCGTGCGCAGCGGCAGATCACGGCTGCTTGCGGCCATATACCGAATGCCGGGTAGCCCCGCGACGTTGGCGATCTCATGAGGGTCAATGACCGCGGTGGTGACCCCGCGCGGCACGACCGCGGCGGCAAACTGGGCCGGCACACAGAGGCTGCTCTCGATGTGGACATGGGCATCGATCAGGCCGGGGATGAGGAACGCGCCGGCGGCATCCAACGCATGATGGCCTTGATAGCCGGGGCCGATCCCGGCGATGCGCTCCCCGGCGAGCGCAACATCGGCGCGTTCGATTTGCCCGGAGAAAACATTCACCAGGCGACCATTGCGAATGACCAGGTCGGCAAGGGTCTCCCCGCGCGCAACAGCCAGGAGATGGGGCAAGGTGATCACGCGTGAGCCGCCTTTCTGCGGGGCGTCGAGTGCATGGGCAGGCGAGCCGGCCCGTAGCGGCGTGCCTACGACGCGTAGTGTACCCCACAACAGCCCGGCTGTCATGTGTTGCCAAGCGAGGATGTAATGGCGCAATCAACGCGTTTGTGGCTGGGGCGCTTGCCTGTGCGCGCAGGCTGTGTAGTATACTTTCCAATTGAGGTAGAGATGTTGGACCGCGCGACCCGCCCAGACTGCGTAGCGGTGCGCTGCGGCCCAAAGATGGGCCAGGCTCGCGATTCAAGGACGAATCGGATCGTGTGGCTCTTGTTGCGCCGTCCCAGCGCCGCAACAAGGGATAGGTTGCTCCCACAAACCCGTAGGTGAGGCGATCAGTCGTTGTGCGCCGGCCCGGTGCGCAACGACAACAGGGCTGTTCTGTCGCGCCCGGCGCGCGACGTGCATAGGGTTCCTGGTATCGGCGGGAGTCGTGACGAATTTCACGAATATCCGGTAGTTTGGTTGTGTGCGCCCTCGGGTGGGTGGGGAGTGTTTGAGCGTTGTCGGCGTATGCAGTTCCAAAATCGATCCATTCAGCCAGAATCGGGAGAGCTAGACCATGTTAGAGGCAACACTGACCCACGCGCATCAGAGCCGGGAAACCGCCGAGAGCACCGTCACCAATCCGTGGGCGATGGCGCAGCGCCAATTGGACCAAGTCGCCGAGCGATTGCATCTGGAGGACGGGGTCCATGCGCGCCTGCGCCAGCCGCGGCGTGTGGTGGAGGTTTCGGTCCCGACGCGCATGGACGACGGCAGCGTGCAAGTCTTTACCGGCTATCGTGTCCAGCATAATTTGGACCGCGGGCCGGGCAAGGGGGGCTTGCGCTATCACCCGGATGTGACGCTGGACGAGGTCAAGGCGCTCTCCATGTGGATGACCTGGAAGTGCGCGGTGGTGGATATTCCCTATGGCGGCGCGAAGGGCGGCATTACCTGCAACCCCAAGAGCATGTCCAAGGGCGAAATCGAGCGCATGACGCGGCGCTTCGTGCTGGAGATTGCGCCGGTGATCGGGCCGGAGGTAGACATTCCCGCGCCGGACGTGAATACCACGCCGCAGGTGATGGGCTGGTTCATGGACGCCTACTCCAACCTGTGCGGCAAGCGCACGCCCTCCATTGTGACGGGCAAACCGTTGGAGTTGGGCGGTTCGCAGGGCCGTGTCGAGGCGACGGGACGCGGGGTGATGGTCGCCACGCGGGAAGTGGCGCGACGCATCAACCTGGACTTGGCGGGCGCGCGCGTGGTGGTGCAAGGCTTCGGCAATGTGGGCCAATACGCCGCCGACCTGATGGGGCAGGAAGACGGCACGCGCACCATCGCGGTGAGCGACTCCAGCGGCGGGGTCTATAACCCGCGTGGCTTGGATGTGGCGTTGCTGCGGCGCATCAAGGACGAGGGCGGGCGCGTGATTGACTATGCCGACGCCGACCGCATCTCCAACGCCGAGTTGTTGGAGTTGGAGTGCCTTGGTTTTTACCTTTGCCCTCAATGAACTCGTGGC
>CAKZVN010000240.1 GCA_937922105.1 uncultured Litorilinea sp. | reverse complement strand
ACCAATCTCCCGCCGTCTTCTACCGTTCCTTCACCGCCTATTCCACCGACGGGGCGCCACGCACCCGAGCCGCCGGCGTCGGAGACGCGCCTGCTGCTGATTTGTCATGCCGAAGATATGCACGACCGCTACGATTATCTCGGGAATGAGAGTAGCGGTTTGACCGCACAGGGGTGGGAACAGGCGGACGTTTTGGCGACCTGGTTGCGCTCGCACGAATTGATTGATGTGCTCGTGAGCGACAATCTCCTACAGTGTCGGTTGACAGCCCAGCGCGTGGGCCAGGCGTTGGGGTTGCCCGTGGCGGTGCATCGCGAGTTACCCATGTGTGCGCCGGTGCAACAGCCGTTGCTGCCAGGGGATGATCCTGCGGCGCGGCGACTGCGCCGGGCGTGGCACACCGACGGCGCGAATACTCCCGCCGGTGTGGAGACGCTGGTGGCGGCGTTGGATAAGCTGGTGGAGGAGAACTGGGGCGCGACCATTGCCGTGGTCACCACGCCGGGGAACATTGCGGCGCTCGTAGGCTATGTGGCCGCGGGGCGCAGTCTCGATGTGACCATCGGGCATACCAGCCTCTCCGAAGTGGCGTATGAACAGGGACGCTGGCGCATTCACTATATTAACCGCTGCCCGCACTTGCCGCAACCGATTGTGACCCCGCGCACGCTGCGCGAGGAGACGCCCCAGAGTGTCGAGGAATTGGAAGATTTGACCGCGGTGGTGCGCGTTTATGCCCATGTGGCAAGCGGGAATCTGGACCGCAAGCGCCAGGACGACATTCAGCGCTGTCGGCATTTGCTCAATTTTGCCAAGTTGCCGCCCGGCTTGCGCATTTTGGATATCGGGACGGGGATCGGGCTGTTGCCCATCATGATGGCGGAGGATGGCGCGCAGAGTGTTGTCGGAATTGACATCAGCCCGGAGATGTTGGAGCAGGCGGAGTTCTTGCGCCTGAGCCGGCTGAATGAAGCCACGGCGCGCGTCTCTTACCGCATGGCGCCGGCAAGTGCCCTCCCCTTTCGCGATGAAACCTTCGATGCGGTGACATCGCGCTTGGTGCTCAATCATGTGCGCAGGCCGGATCGTATTCTGAAAGAGGTGGTGCGCGTGCTGAAGCCGGGCGGCTACCTGATTTTGGCCGAACTGTTGGGCGTGGACAATTCAGTAAAGCGGGCGACCCAGGATGCCATCGAGGAGCGGCGCAACCCGTCCCATGTGGCGGCGCGCGGGGCCGAGCAGTATTACAAGCTGGTCACGGACGCCGGTTTGCAGATCGAGGCGAAAGAAACGGTGAGCTTCGAGCGTGAGCTGGAGGAGTGGCTGGCGGTTTATAATACCGAGAAGGCGGATGCCGCAATCGTGCGCGAGATGATTGAGGCCGGGTTGGAGACGGACGCGGCAGGCATCAACGCGCGGCGCCAGGGCGGGCGTCTACTCTTCGACCAGCGCATGATTTACATCAAAGCCGTCAAGCCCATAAAGTCTTGAGGCGTGGCGCAGAGCAGCGGTGCTCCGAACATGCGGAAGGGCGGTTTGGGGAAGGACGCGGACGATGCAAGACGTGACGTCATCCCATCTGTACCAGGAAATCCATGCCCAGCCTGAGGTATTGGCGACGGTGTTGGAGCAGGAGCGTGGGGCTGCTGCGGAGTTGGCCGCGCAGATCCGCCGTCGTGGGGTGGACTATGTCCTGATCGCCGCACGAGGGACCAGTGACAACGCAGGGCGCTATGCCAACTATCTGTTCGGCGCGGTCAACCGGTTGCCGGTCGCGTTGGCGACGCCCAGTTTGTACACGATTTATGGTCGCCCCCCGCGGCTAGGCAATGCGTTGGTGTTGGGGATCAGCCAAAGCGGCAAGAGTCCCGATATTGTGGCGGTGTTGGAAGATGCCAAGCGCCAGGGCGCGCTGACCGCAGCCATCACCAATTTCTCCGATTCGGACTTGGCTGCCCAGGCGGACCTGGTGCTGGACCTCCACGCGGGCGTGGAGCGTTCGATTGCCGCGACCAAGACCTATACCAGCGAGTTGCTGGTGATTGCCATGATCGGGGCAGCTTTGGCTGAGGATGGCGAGGCGCGCGCCGCGCTGGCGCGCGTCCCCGACGCGGTGGCACGAGTGTTGGAAGTCGGGCCGCATGTGGCCCAAGTCGCAGAGCGCTATCGTTACATGCAGTCGTGTGTGGTGATCGGTCGCGGCTACAATTATGCAACCGCGTTCGAACTGGCGCTCAAACTCAAGGAATTAACCTATACGCTGGCGGAGCCGTATAGCAGCGCGGATTTCATGCACGGGCCATTGGCGCTCATCGAGAATGGCTTTCCGGTGATCACGGTTGCGCCGAGCGGGGTGATGTTGCCGGAGATGCAGGAGTTCATCCGCGTCTTGCGCCGTCGCGAGGCGGAGCCGCTGGTGATCAGCGACGACGCCGCGACGTTGGCGGCAGGCCGCGTGCAGTTGCCCCTCGCGGCGACCTTGCCGGAATGGCTTTCCCCCGTGACGGCGATTGTGCCGGGCCAACTCTTTGCCATGTACTTGGCCGCGGCGCGCGATTTCGATCCGGACCACCCACGCGGTCTCCGCAAGGTGACGGAGACGCGTTAAGCATCGCTCTCCGGCGCAGTGTCATCCGGCGCGCTGTTGCCCAGCGCAACGATGCGTGCCCTGGTCAGACTGATCAAATCCTTGACGGCAAGCTCTACATTGGCCCCGCGCTGTCCGGCGCTGACGGCAATCGTCGGGAAGGCGAGGGCGTGGTCGGCGATGGCGACGTCGAATCCTTTGTTGAGGAGCGCCAGCGCGCTGATGCCGCCGGTCTGCAAGCCGGTAAGGGCTTCGGCTTGGGCGTGGGTCGCCATCTTGGCTTTTTTCAGCCCCACGGCTTTGGCGAAGGCGCGCAGGTCTAGGGTCATGGCAGCGGGTACGATGACGAGGTAGGGCTTGCGATTGGGTTGTTCGGGAAGTACGACCAGGGTCTTGAAGACGCGCGCCGGGTCCAGCCCGATGGCGGCGGCGACTTCTGTGGCGGAATGGATGCCTGCGTCGTAATCATACTGGTGGATGCGATAGGCGACTTTGCGGCTATCCAGTAGGCGAGTAACGTTGTTCTTGAACTCCATGTGCTTGACTTCCATGCCGGTTTCTTTCCCGGCGGTGTGGGGCGGTTGCACCAGGGCGGGTGGACACAGGCAGCCCGGTTCCGAGGGCGGAGAAATGTTGCATGCCGGTGAGTTGGTCCGAATTGCTTGCCACGATCAACGACGCGCGCGGGTGGGCAACATTGGCAGCAATTTTATTGCTCGCCCTGATTGCGTGGACGTCCGCGCAGATACAAAAGCGACGGGAGGTCGCGCGCCTCTTGGCTGCGCTGGATGATACCACGGTTGGTCGCTGTGTGCCGCATGTGCGGGGTGGGGCGTGGGGTTTTGCCGTGGGGGTGAAGCCGCCGCCGGAGCCGTTGCGCGAGTTGAACGTCAGCTTTCATACTCGCCACTGGCTCGACCCGCTGGACTGGTTTGCACTGTTACGGAGGGAACGACCGCGGTTGCAATTGGCCGCGACCTTGCCGCGCGTGCCGGAAGCCGAGTTGTTGTGGGTGCGCGGGCGACCGCCGCTCTCGCTGGTCGGTGCGCAGCCGGGACGCGGGCCGTGGGTGCATCAGCGGTTGGACACAACGCGGGCCGAGTATGCCACGCGCGGGGCCGATACGGCGGCGCTGCGCCATGCCTTTGCCGATCTCCATGCGCGCTTCTATGCCGATTTGGAGTTGGTTGCGGTGCAACGAGATCGTGTGCCCCATATCCGGTTGGTGTTGGAGGGACGCATAGACCCGCGCCTCTTGTCGCCGTTGGTGGCTTCGCTGCGTGGCATCGGTCGCGCAGCGGCGCTGGACTGAACCGGCAATGCGCCACCGGCGTTGGAATGAAAAGCGGAATGAAAAACGAGGAGGGCGCCGTAAAGGCGCCCTCCTCGCGTGTGAATCGTCGTGCAAGCAGCCCCTAGTTGGCCATCGCCATGCTGCCGGGGAAGAAGACGTTGATGCTCATCTCGGTGGACTGGACGATGGGCAGCAGCGTTTCAACCAAGCCGATGATCTGACCCATGTTCATGCCGGAATCCGCCAGCGTATCCCACAGCCCCAATTGCTCGCTGAGCGCCAAGAGGTGGTTGATTTCACCGTCGGCCCAACCGATGTAGGGCAGGGCACGCCCGTTGATGCTCATGTGCAAGCCGGCAGGGTCGGTGTAGATGGAGATCTCGGTGATGCCCGCAGCCATGATGGATTGCATCATGCCTGGGTCCAACACGGCGGCTTGGAAG
>CAKZVN010000239.1 GCA_937922105.1 uncultured Litorilinea sp. | reverse complement strand
CCACTAACAAGACAATTGACGCAACCGATTAGGCCAATTCGCACATCGCTGGCAGAACACTTCCTGATATCCTGTCAACAGACGCCGCAGAAAATGACGAGCAGCGCACGCAGTGAGGAAAGTCTTGTGAGACCCGTGTGCAAGTCAATCCGATGCTACCGATGGCGCTGTGCCGATGAAACCGGTCAATCCGCGGTCCTTTTCGTACTCGCACTCACGATCCTTCTCGGCTTCGCCGCGCTCGCGCTGGACGGCAGCAACGCCTATCTGCAACAGCAACGCATGCAAATTGCCGCCGATGCCGCCGCGCTCGCCGGCGCGCGGGTCGCAGCGCTAGGCGGTGACGACATCGCCATCACCGCAGTTGTGCGCTCGTTGAGCGGGCGCAACGGCGCCACCACCGTCATCTGGGGCTACACCCCGAGCCGGCGCGGCATCTTCGTAATCGCCGCGCGCGACTTTCCCACCTTTTTCGGCCAAATCCTCGCTCGGCCCACAACGACCGTGCGCGCTGAGTCCGCAGCCGTAGTTCGCCCACTTTCCAGCGCATCCGCTTTGCTGCCTATGACCATCAGTTGCGACCAGAACTTCACCTATGGTCAAGTGGTCACCATCTGGGACAAGGACGCCAAAATCGGAGCGGGCGGTTTCGGGTGGCTCGACTGGAACGGCGGCGCGCGCGGCAATCCCGAATTGATTGACGCCATTCTCAACCCAGCCGAAAGCGGTTCCCGTCGCATCGGTGACTGGGTTCACAGCGGACCCGGTGTACAAAACAGTTCCGGCGTAAAAAACGCCCTCACAACCTGGATCGGCAAACCCATCACCATCCCGCTCTATGATCAAGCATCGGGAAGCGGTGCCAACCTACAATACCGCATCTGTGGCTTTGCCCAGTTCACACTGGTAGATTTTGACTTTCAAGGCAACCCCAAGTACGTGCGCGGGTCATTCATCCGCACACTGCGTCCCGGTGATGCAAGCGACCCCAGCGCGCCTGACCGCGGCGTCTATGGCATCGTCCTCGCGCGCTGATGCTTCACGCTGCCGGGCCTACCCTCTCCCGGCACCGCGCCGGTTGCCTACCCCTTGACGCCGCTGCTGGTAGCGCTCTCCACGAAAAAGCGCTGGCCCAACAGGAAGATCAAAAAGGGCGGCAGAATGGCTATTGCCGCGCCCGCCAGAATCAAATTCGGCGTATCCGACGCCCGCCCGCGCAACACGTTCAACGACAGCGTCAACACGTGGTTTGCCTCATTGCCCGTATTGATAATGACCAGGGGCCAGAAAAAGCTGTTCCATGCATAGAGAAACGCAAAGGTCGCCAACGTCGCCAGCGCGGGTACACTCGCCGGCACAAAGACCCGGCGCAGAATCTCAAAGCGCGACGCCCCATCCAACAGCGCCGCCTCCTCAATCTCACGCGGGATGGACAGGAAGAACTGGCGCATAAGAAACGTGCCATACGCCGTGAAGATCCACGGAATCACCAGCGACGTCAGCGTATCCACCCAGCCCACCAACACCATCAACTGGTAGAGCGGCACAATCAACAAGACAAACGGGATCATGATCGTGCCCAGATAGAACAAAAACAGTGTATCCCGTCCAGGAAAGCGCAGCCGCGCAAAGGCATAACCGCCCGCAATCGAGGTCAACAATTGCCCGGCGGTCACCAAAATCGTCACCAGGGCCGTGTTGGAGAGACTGCGGTCCAAATTACGCAGGCGCAACACCTCCACATAATTTTGCGGATGCCATGTGATGCGCTCCACCGGCTCGCTCAAGCGCACATTTTGCTCGGCGATGCGTTGCGGGTCCTCCGGGTCCACGAAAATACCGACCGTGGTGCGCCCCGTCTGTGCCAACTGTAAAACACGTACCGTGCCGTCATCCTCCTCGATGGGCACCTCAAACAGGCGCAACTCCTGCCCGTCAATCACCACCGTCTCCTGCGCCTCTGCGCCGCCCACCGGTGAGACAAGCGCCAGCCGCCGCACCACCGTAAACGCAGGGTTCGCCGGGTCCACAAAGATGCCTGCCGGAACGTTGCTCTCCACCAGCGCAAACTGTTCTTGCCTGCCTCGGTAGGTCACATAATAGAGCGGTTTCTCGCCCTCAAATCCCACCACTTCGACGCTCACCGGGTCGCGCGGCAAAAGGCGCGGCGGATAGCGAAACGTATCGGTGGGTGTTTTGAGCGACGTGGTCAACATAGTGATGAACGGAAAGAGCATGATGAACGCAAAGACCAGCAACACCAGATAGGTCAACCCGTTCGCCACCCACGCCCGCAGCCGGTATAGTCGCATCATCGTCCCCCATTCGTCGGCAATGCCGCTAGCCCTCGGCACGCTGGCGTTGGAAACGCAGCAGCGTCAGCGCAAAGATTACCAAGAACAACACCCACGCAATCGCCGAGGCATACCCCTGGCGGAAATTTTGGAAGCCGCTCCGGTAAAGATACAGCACCAACGAAACAGTAGAGTTGTTCGGCCCCTCCGGCGGGTTGATCATCACGAAAATCGGCTCGAAGACCTGCATGGCTTGGATGCTGGTCGTCGTCACCACAAAAAAAGTCGTCGGCGCCAACAGCGGAATCGTGATGCGCACAAAGCGCGCAAAACGGCCTGCACCGTCTACCGTCGCCGCCTCATACATCTCGCGCGGAATATTTTGCAGCCCCGCCAAAAACAGCACCGTGTTGAACCCCATGGTCTGCCACGCAAACAGGATAATCACCGCCCACAGCGCAGTCCGGCTGCTGGAAAGCCACTGGATTTTCGGATCAACCAGGGCCAACCCAAAGGTAGAATTAAGAAACTCGACGGTCAGGAAAATGAAATAGTTGATAAAGCCGATTGTGGAGTTAAACAGCCACTGCCACACCAGCGCGATCCCGATCACCGCAGCAATACTGGGCAAGAAATAGGCCGCGCGAAAGACCTTCATTCCCGGCAGTTTGCCGTTGAGGATATTGGCGAGGGTCAGCGCCGGAATGACGCTCAGCGGCACCGCCGCCAGCGCAAAGAGCAACGTATTGCGCAGCGCAATCCAGAAGAGCCGGTCCTCCGCGCCCACCAGATAGTGTCGCCCTGCCAGACTAAAGCGCGCCAACTCGCTGTAGACCGTCACATCCAGGACCTCGCGCGGGGCCTGAGTCGCGCTCGCCAGCGGCTGCACGGTCAGGTTGAAGATGCGCGCATAATTGCTCAACCCCACCCAGTTGGGGGGACGCACCGCATCCGAATCGGTGAACGAGAAGTAAAGCGAGAGCAACAGCGGCCCGGCAAAGAAAATCAAAAATCCCAACAAGTTCGGCGACAGAAAGAGCCACCCGTTGAGCATCTCGTCTTCCACCGCACGGGCGCGCATGGCATAGGCCGTCGGGCTGCGCCACATGGCCCACAAGGCAACCCCAAAGACCAGGGCTGCAAAGGCCAAACTCAACGGCACCGGGGACGCCAGCTGCGTTGCGAGAAACCACAGCCCGCGCAACCCATCCACGGCAAAAAAGGCAACCACAAGGCCGGCCCAGATAATCCAGTTCCCCACACGGCGCAGCGCTGCCTGACGCTTGGGCGCGTCCTCAAAGCGGTCACCCAGCGCGCCCAGCAAATAGCCCAAGAAACTCACGAACAGAAAAGGCAACCCGCGCCCGAAGGTCGTTGCCAGCGCATCAATCCCGACAAAAACGCGCATCAGGTGTAGCGCAGCCAGCAGACACGCCACTAGCCCCAGATAGTCCACCACCAACGAGATGGTCCGACCTGTATGTTGTCGCCGGCGGATCGCCGGGACCGCCACCAGACTGGCAACGCCGGCTCCCGCAAGCACAAGGCTCGCCAGCCAACGCTGCCACGTCGCCATCCCCGCGCCGATGGGCGAAACCCAGAGCAGCACCACCACCATCAGTGCAGCAGTACCGAACGCAGCGCGCCACAGCCCCAGCCCATGTAAAATCAGCCGGGTGCGCTCATCACTCTCACCGGCAGCCCGCACGGCAATCCCTGTTGTCATAACCTGTTTCTCACGCTGAGGAATCAGAGCGGCCTACGTGAACGCGAGGGATGATGCAGGGAGACCCGGAACGCCGGGCCTCCCCACACAGCAAGCATGCCACGCCGGGGATTACTGGAAGGCTTTGTTGGCCTCGTCGCAGATCATGTCCGCAAACTCGCTCACCGACATCTCACCGGTCAGCACCGCTTGTACGGCAGGCCCCATGATGCGGTCAT
>CAKZVN010000238.1 GCA_937922105.1 uncultured Litorilinea sp. | reverse complement strand
GGCCAAGATCAGCCGCTCGGAAATGCTGGCGCCGCGGTAGACGCGCTGGATGATGTCGGCAAGCATGGGTGCAATGGAGATGACTTCGATTTTGGGGTGGCGCTTTTCCGGCGGCACAGGCAGGGTATTGGTCACCACCAGCTTTTCGATGCGCTCGTCCTCGGCAAGTCGTTGCAGCGCAGTGGGCAGTAAAACCGGATGGGTCACGGCAAAGCAGGCCTTGCCCACGGCGCCGCGGGCATAGAGCGCGTCCACTTGTCGCAGGACGCTGCCGCCCGCCATGATATCGTCAATGATGATGGGGCGACGGCCCTCGATGTCACCGACCACGTGGGTGGTCTCGGTGGCGTTGTAGCTGGTGCGCCGCTTGTGCATGACGACAAGGGGCAAGTTGAGCGCCTCGGCATATTTGCCTGCCATGCTGGCGCGGCCCACGTCCGGGCTGACGATGGCGGCGCCCGCGAATTCGGGTTTGCGGAAATAATCCGCCAAGATGGGCAACGCGCTCAGCGGGTCTACGGGGATGTTGAAGAAGCCCTGGATGGCGCGGCTGTGGATATCCACAAAGATGACGCGGCGCGCGCCCATGGCTTCCAGCATGGTGGCGACCACGCGCGCGCTGATGGCTTCGCGGCCCTGGGCCATGCGCTCTTGCCGTGCGTAGGGGAAATAGGGGATGACCACGCTGACGCTGTGCGCGCTGGCACGGCGGAATGCGTCCAGATAGAGCAGCAACTCCATCAGGTTGTCGTTGACCGGCGCAGGGCAGGGCTGCACGATGAAGATGTCTTGGTCGCGCACAACCTCATCCACCATGACGTGGATTTCGCTGTCGGGTAAGTGGCGCGTGGTGGCGCGCCCCAACTCGACCTTGAGCAAGGTGGCGATCTCTTGCGCCAATTCCGGGTGAGCCGACCCGGTGAATATGCGTAACGGATGGTATGATTCACCCATTGAGCGCTCTCCGTCGGTGCCGGTTGGCCCGGCACGTCCAATTCGCCGTGTGGCGGCTTGGTCTCTATGGTATCACAGGATAAGGCGCCGCGAAAAGAGCACCGGGGTGAGCACGACGCTATCTGGGGAAATCATTCCATGTCACGGTTATCGAATTCGACCCTGTTGATTGCGACGCATAATCCCGGTAAGTTGCGCGAATACCGCGCGTTGCTGGCAGATTTGCCTGTGCGCGTGGTGGCGCTGGACGAGGCGGGCATTCACACTGAGGTCGCGGAGACGGGCGATACCTTCACCACCAACGCCATGCTCAAGGCCCAGGGCTACGCTGCGCTGAGTGGGCTGTGGACCTGGGCCGACGACTCCGGGCTGGAGGTGGATGCGCTGGGCGGGCGCCCCGGCGTCCACTCGGCGCGCTATGGCGGGCCGGGTTTGAGCGACCGTGCGCGCTATGCCGCGCTGCTCGCCGAGTTGGCCCCCTTTGACCGCGCGACTTGGACCGCGCGCTTCCGCTGTGTGGTGGCGCTGGCGACGCCCGACGGACGCGTCTTTACGGTGGACGACACGGTGGAAGGCGTGATCACGGACGAGCCGCGCGGGGAGCATGGGTTCGGCTATGACCCGATTTTCTATCTGCCCGATCACTCTGCCACCATGGCGGAGTTGCCGCCCGCGGTGAAGAATACCATCAGCCATCGGGCCAAAGCAGCCCGCCGCGCCAAAGAACTGCTGCGCGCGCTGTTGGCAGAGGACGCCTAGGCCTAAACCTCTGGGCTACGCAGCAACGCCCCCTGAAGGAGATTGAGGGGGCAAGTAGTCTGCCTGAGCAGGCGTTGTTCGGCGCCGGGCGGTTCACCGTCCGGTGCTCGACTATAATCGAGGTCTGCCCGACAGCCGCACCCCATGCCACCATGCGATTGGACAATTGCCCAACCTGGCGACAGCCGGTACAATGGGGAGCGGAAAGCGGTAGACTCCCAGTGTGTCGTCGCCCTGCCCCGTTTGCCGGCGGCGACCTTCTGTAGCCTGATGCCGACACTTGGCCCGTGTGAGCTATGCAAAAGCTGATCAACGAACCGGCGGATGCGGTAGTGGAGAGCCTGGAGGGTCTCCAACTGGCCTATCCTCACTTGCTGCGCGTGTCGTTTTCGCCCCATTATGTGGCGCGTGTGGATGCGCCGGTGCGCGGCAAGGTGAGCGTGATCAGCGGCAGCGGCAGCGGGCACGAGCCGCTGAATGTGGGCTATGTGGGCCGCGGCATGTTGGATGCCGCGTGTCCAGGCGCGATCTTCACCAGCCCCACGCCCGATCAATATCTTGCCGCCACACGCGCCGTGGAGGGCGGAGCCGGGGTGTTGTATATTGTCAAAAATTACATGGGCGGCGTGCTCAACACCGAGATGGCGCTGGAGTTGGCGCGCGAAGAGGGCTATGACGTCGCTTCGGTCCTGGTCAAAGACGACGTAGCGGTCGAGGCGGCGCACAACCGCCGCGGCATGGGCGCGGCGGTCTTGGTGGAGAAGATCGCGGGCGCCGCTGCGGAGGCGGGGCGCCCGTTGGCGGAGGTGACGCGCCTTGCCCAGCGCGCCAGCGATCAGGCGCGCAGCATGGGTGTTGCGCTGAGCAGTTGTACCGTGCCCAGCGTGGGCCGCCCCACCTTCGACCTGCCCGCGGACCAGATGGAACTGGGCGTCGGCATCCACGGTGAGCCGGGCCGGTTGCGCCTCCCGTTGGCGAAGGCGGACACGGTGGTGGAGATGCTCGCGGAGGCTATTCTCAAGGATATGGCGGTGCGCCCTGGCACCTCTGTGTTGGCGATGGTCAGCGGTTTGGGCGCGACGCCACAGCACGAGTTGTTTATTGTCTTTCGGCGGCTGCACGCTTTCCTGCAAGCCCACGGACTGGTGGTGGCGCGCTGCCTGGTGGGCAATTATGTTACCAGTTTGGATATGGCTGGGTGCATGGTCACTCTGCTGCAACTGGACCCGGAACTCATCGCTTTGTGGGATGCGCCGGTGCATACGCCGGCGCTGACCTGGGGCGTCTGACAGGGCGACCGACGTCGCCCAGGAGTAACCAATGAGCCAGGAGATTTCGCTGGCCCACTTCCGTGCCTGGTTGTTGGCCTATGCGGAGCACATCGAAGCCATCGAGGCGCAATTGACCGATCTGGACGCCGCCATCGGCGACGCGGACCACGGCGCCAACATGCGCCGCGGCATGGAGCGCCTGCGCGCCCGTTTGGCCGACCCAGGGCTGCAATGCGACGATATCGGCGCGTTGCTGCGCACGGTCGCCATGACTTTGGTCTCCACCGTTGGCGGCGCTGCCGGCCCGCTTTACGGCGCGTTCTTTTTACGCGCGGCCCAAGAGTGTCAGGGCGGGAGTGTGGTGACGCTGGTGCAATTGGCGCGCATGTTCCGGGCCGGGCTACAAGGCATCCAACAGCGCGGCAAGGCCCAACTCAACGACAAAACACTGGTGGATGCGCTGGAACCCGCGGTGGTCGCGTTGGAGAAAGCCGCGGCGGAGGGCGCGCCGCTGGCTGTGGCGCTGGAAGCCGCGCGTGTCGCTGCCGAGGCAGGTATGCGCCACACCATCGGCTTGCAGGCCAACCGCGGGCGCGCCAGCTATCTCGGCCCGCGCGCCATCGGTCACCAGGACCCCGGCGCGACCAGCCTCTATGGGTTGATTCGCACGGCTGCGGAGACGCTGGGCGCGGCCCAACCGGCCTCGCTGGCGAGCCGCCGCTAGCCCGCAGCGCAATACGCGACACCGCACACCACGACCAGGAGACGGGCTGTCATGGCGAAGTATGTGGGCGCAATTGATTCGGGGACAACCAGTACCCGTTTTATGCTCTTCGATGTTCGTGGCGACATCGTTGCCTACGACCAGCGCGAGCATCGCCAAATCTTCCCGCAAAGCGGCTGGGTGGAGCATGACCCGCTGGAGATTTGGCAAAACACGCGCGAGGTGATTGGCGCCACCTTAGCCAAAGCCGAGATCGCGCCCGAGGAGATCGCCGCCATCGGCACCACCAACCAGCGCGAAACCACCATCCTCTGGGAGCGCACCACAGGACGCCCGCTGGCGAATGCCATCGTCTGGCAAGATACGCGCACAGACCGCATCTGCCGCGAGCTGCAGGCCGCGGGCCATGCCGAGTTGCTCTACCGGCGCACGGGGCTACCCATTGCCACCTATTTCTCCGCCCCCAAGATTCGCTGGCTCTTGGAGCAGCACCCGGAGGCGCGCGCCCGAGCCGCCACGGGGGAGCTGCTCTTCGGCACGGTGGACACTTGGCTGATCTGGCAGTTGACCGGCGGTGCACACGTCACCGATCCGACCAATGCTTCGCGCACCATGCTCATGAACCTGGAAACGCTGGATTGGGATGACGAACTGCTGGCGCTCTTCGACATCCCGCGCAGCCTCTTGCCGCGCATCGCGCCCAGCAGCGACCCGAGCTTCTACGGCTTCACACTGCCCACCGGTCCCTTCCGCGCGCGGATTCCCGTGTGCGGCGACTTGGGCGATCAGCAGGCGGCGACGGTGGGGCAGACTTGCTTCACACCCGGCGAGGCCAAAAATACTTATGGGACCGGCTGTTTTATGTTGCTCAACACGGGCAACGAGATTGTGCATAGCCGCAATGGGTTGCTCACCACCGTCTGTTACCAATTCGGCGTGCAGCCCCCGGTCTATGCGCTGGAGGGGTCCATTGCCATGGCGGGCGCAACCGTGCAATGGCTGCGCGATAACCTGCGTTTGATTGACCATGCTGCCGAGACCGAGGCTTTGGCCCAGAGCGTGCCCGATAGCGGCGGCTGCTATCTGGTGCCGGCCTTTAGCGGGCTTTTCGCCCCCTATTGGCGCAGCGACGCGCGCGGGGTGCTGGTGGGGCTGACGCGCTACGTCAACCGGGCGCATGTGGTGCGCGCCGCGCTGGAGGCGATCTGCTATCAAACGCGCGAGGTGCTGGACGCTATGAACGCGGACAGCGGCGTGGCATTGACGACGCTCAAGGTGGACGGCGGCGCGACGGTGAACAACTTCCTGATGCAACTCCAGGCCGATATCTTGGGCACGCGTGTCATTCGCCCGAAGGTCGCGGAGACCACCAGCCTAGGCGCGGCCTATGCGGCGGGGTTGGCGGTGGGCTTCTGGACGGGGCTAGACGCGCTGCGCGCCAACTGGCAGATTGATCGCGAGTGGTTGCCACAGATCGACGCGGCCCGCCGCGAAGCCGGCTACGCAGGGTGGCGCAAGGCTGTCACGCGTACCTTTGACTGGGCCGATTGATGGTTCGGTGCCGGATAGCAGCCGCGTTCAACTTCTACCAGAGAGCAGGACACACAGACCGGGATACGCTATGATCCACCTTGTCATCGTCTCGCATAGCCGCCAACTAGCCCTGGGGCTAGCCGACTTGGCGCGCCAGATGGCCCCGCCCGACTTGATCCTGTCGGCAGTGGGGGGCGCCGAGGATGGGCTGGGCCAAGTCCACTTGGGCACCGACGCCGCCGCGATTGTCGCCGCGGTGGAGGCCCACCCCCACGCCGACGGCATCTTGATCCTGGTGGATTTGGGCAGCGCGGTCCTCAGCGCGGAGACAGCCCTGGACTTACTGGCTCCGGAGGTGGCGGCGCGCTGTCTGATCAGCAATGCGCCATTGGTGGAGGGAACGATTATCGCAGCCATCGAGGCTGGGCTGGGCCGC
>CAKZVN010000237.1 GCA_937922105.1 uncultured Litorilinea sp. | reverse complement strand
AAATTGGTTGAAGAAGTATGATGTGGGTTAATCTGGATAGTGTCTATTTTATTGGTATCGGTGGCATAGGTATGAGCGCCCTGGCCAGATTTTTCCATAGCCGTGGAAAGAATGTGGCAGGCTATGACCTCACCAAGCTCTTCATCGGCGCACACGGGACATTAGGCCTGCTGGCGGATGTCACGCTCAAGCTCTTGCCCGAACCGCGCGCGCGTCGCACCTTCGCGCTGCCAGTGGACGAGATGACCGCCGGTCTGGCTTGGGCCGCGGCGACGGTCCCTGCCTGGCTGATCAGCGCCGGGGTGATCCTGGTGCAGGGCGCAACCCTCCCCGGACTCCTAGGCGACATGGTGCTGGTCTTCACGCTGGAGGGGCTGGTGGACGATGTGGCTGCGGAGTGGGCCGAGATCGCGACCCTGTTGGATGAAGCGGGCGCGCCGGCTCCGGTGGCGGTAAACGACGTCACCGCCGACGGGCTGTGGGCAGACTTCGTCGCCCGCCATGAGACGGTGGCGCGCATCGGGTTGCCGCCGGGCCGCCTACGCAGCTATCTCCACGATCTGGACCCCGCGGTGCTCGAGGGCGCCACGTGGTGCGCGGATGTGGGCAACCACATGCTCTATGCCGGTGTGCCCGGCGACGCGGGCGAAGTGACGGCTTGGCTGGACGCGGCGCGCCCACCCGCCGTCGCCCGCGGGGGCTATGCCCTGCTCATGGCATCCCCCCACCGCGGTCTAGACCGCTGGGGCGACGCGCCCGACGGGCTGGACCTCATGCGCGCCATCAAAGCGCGCTGGGACCCGGCGGCTATCCTCAACCCCGGCGCGTTCATTTTGGGATGAGTTGGCGACCTAGGCCGGCTGAGACTAGAGACATCTCCGGCATGTGGAACGCAGTGAAACATCCCCGCTCTGCTCGCGACCGGCGGAGGACGCTTCACTGCGTTCAGCGTGACGCCATCGCGCCGGGAACGGGACTCACGTCATGACACCCCGCGCGGGCTGGGGCGGACGCGCGCCGGCGCTGCTGATTGTAGGCATCGTCCTGGCGCTGGGGCTGCTGACGCTCTGGGTGTCCCTGTCACCGCCCTATGCCTGGACAGCCGCGACCTGGCGCTTGGCGCCGGAGACCGCGCTCGCGCCTCTACGCAGCTATCTCTTTCGCAACGCCGTGAGCAATAGCGCCTGGCTCGTGCTGGGTACGACGCCAGTGACGTTGCTCTTGGCTATGGGGTGGGCGTGCCTGGGGTTGCCGCGCCGCGGGCACAGCCTGCTGTTGGCGCCGCTCTTTTTGCCCGGCGCCGTGGTGGGGCTGCTCTGGCGCCCTGCGCTGGAGCCGTGGTTGATCCTCGCCCAGACTGAGATCGCACTGCTCTGTACGGCGTTGGTGCTGGTGTGGCAAACCACGCCGCCGGTCGCCTGGCTGTTGACGCACGGACACCGGCGCGTGGCGGCGCTTCTACCCGCCTGGTACGCGCTCACCGAGGCCGGGCTGCTCTTGACCCTCACCCGCGGCGAGCCGTTTAACGCCGCGCACACCTGGGCCAGTTGGCGGCTGACCAATCTGTGGGTAACTCAGGCCTGGGGTTTGGCCGCGTCCATGAGTTTGGGCTTGGCTGTGCCCGCGCTAGTATTGGCGGCGCTTGTGCCCCGCCCGTCCTCGACACCGACCCATGCCGACGCAGCACGAACCTCGTGGGCCGGTACCGTACTGCTCGTGACGTGGCTAGCCGCGCCCTTTGCGCCGGTGATCGCCCAGGTCATCACTGCGCCCACGCTTGCCGGGCAAGGTTTGCTTGCCGTGGGCGGGGCATCTTGGCTGCTACACTGGGCGCTGGTGGTAGGGTTGAGCGCGGGACTAGGGTTGGGCGTAGCGCATGGTCTGCGCGGGGTTGTCGGGGCACGGCGCGCATGGCTCGGCGCGGTCGCGCTATGGCTTTTCTGTCCCGTGGCTTCGGCCTTGTTCGCCCGCCTGTTGCCGTGGTCGCTCGCGCCGTGGAGCTTGGCAATTGCGCTCGCGCTGCTGGTGGGGATGTCGCTGTGCGGGTTAGGCGCGGACGCGCTCCGCAGCGGCGCGGCGCTTCGCAGCGCGACAGCCCTGGCGGCACTCTGGTTGGCGCATGCCTTTGCGCTGGAGTTGGTGCCCGGCTTCGACCCGGCACGCGCTTTGCCCACGCTGGGCACGGTAATGCTGACAGGCGAAGCTACGCCCGCAGTACGCGGCGCGGCGATCTTGCTGCATGGGGGGATGGCGCTCGTTGGGGCGTGGTTGTTGGGGTGGGCTACCCGCCGGTGACGAACAGCCGGGATTTTTCCGCGCCACACGCCTCAGCAGGACGCGCGCAAGGGCCTGCTAGCGACGCAGCGGCTCCAGCACCAGTTCGCGCAACGCAACCGCGGCGCCGTCCTCTTCCACCGGCGGCGCAGTGTAGTCGGCGACGGCAAGCACGCCAGGCGACGCATTGCCCATGGCAACCGCATAGCCTGCCATCTCCAGCATGGGGATGTCATTGTCGCTGTCGCCCATGGCAAGCACGCGTCCCGGCTCGATGCCCAGATAGTCGCACAGGCGGCGCAACCCCTGCCCCTTGTCAATCCCCGGCGCGGTTCCTTCCACCAGCCGGGGATGGGTGCGCGTGATGGTCAAGTCCGGGTGAAAGGTGCGGCGCAGCTCTTCCACCAAGCCGTCGCCGTTGTCGTGCGCAGGCTGGATGACGATGAATTTCAGCGGCGGGCGCGCGTCTGCCGGAGCCAAGAGCGGAGAAAAGTTCGCCTGTAGGCTGCGCGGATGACCAAAGACATGGTCGTAGAACGTGACCTCGTCCCCGCTGCGGTTTTGCAGGATGCGGATGCGCCCGTCGTCGGTGAGGAAATAGAACGCGGTGATCAGATCGCGCGCGTCAATCCATGCCGCGGCCCGGCGCGCAGTCGGGAGGGCAATCGCGGTCTGCTGGAGAATCTTGCCGCTCACCGGGTCGCCGATGACGGCGCCCTGTGTGGTCACCACCGGTGTCACGATACCCAAGTGGGCGATGTGCTCGCGCACATAGTCCAGCGTGCGCCCGGTGGCGATGGTCACAGGAATGCCCGCGTCCTGCACCGCGGCAATCGCCGACGCTACCGCCGTGCTGATGGGACGGTGATGGTAGAGGTCCAGGATGGTGCCGTCCAGGTCCAGCGCGACCAGGTCGAAAGGACGCGTCATGGTTAGGCCGGTCGCGCGGCGGGTCGCCGGTGGCGCAGGATCAGCGCAGTTCCCGCGCCGATAACCGCAATGGCAGAGAGGAGATGCACGACGTTGAACGGAGTGCCGGCAAAAAACCACGAATCGGTGCGCAGGAACTCGATCCCGAAGCGCCCCAGGGGATACCAGATGAAATAGAGCAGCGTCAAGTCACCGGGACGCAGCTTATCCGCAAAGCGCCGCGAAATCCAAAGCAGGAGACCGAAGCCGATAAAGTTCCACAGCGATTCATAGAGAAAGAGAGGATGGAAGCGCACGCTCTCCGGGAAAAGCGTCAGGTCGTTGTAGGGCGGGATGCGATGGGCGGCGTCAATGCGCAGGCCCCAGGGCAGGGTCGTGGGTGGGCCGTATAGCTCCTGATTGATGAAATTGGCCCAGCGCCCCACCGCTTGCCCCAAGGGCATCCCCAAGGCGATGGCGTCGGTATAGAGGGGCAGGTTCAACCGGCGCCACCGCGCATAGAGGATCAGCGCCAACCCGCCGAAGATCACGCCGCCGAAGATGTGGATGCCGCCCGTCCAAATTTGGAGGATGGCCCACGGATTGCTGAGATAATAGCCTAATCCCTCGGCCCCACGCGGGGACTGGATAAAGACATAGTAGAGCCGCGCGCCGATTAGCCCCGGTACCAGAATCCACAGCAGCAAGTCCCACACCGTATCCGGGTCTTGCCCATGGCGCGCCACATAGCGCGCAGCCACCCACGCAGCCAACATGACGCCGCCGACGACCAGGATGCCGTACCAGCGCAGGACAAACGGCCCCAGTTCCAGCAAAATCGGATCAATGGGTGGGTACATATGGATTCAGTCGGCGTCCTATTCCAGATAGCCCAGCGCGCGCAGCCGGTTGCGCAGTTGGGCGTCGTCGCTCTGGGTCACTTGCCCGGCTTGGAGCGAGCGGCTCTCATTTTGGCGGCTGAAGCGCTGCAAGCGTTCCTTGTGCGCGGCGACGATTTCCGGGTGACGCGTCGCCAGGTTGTGCGTCTCTGCCGGATCGTCCACATAGTTGTACAGTTCCACCATGTCGTTGCCGGTGAGGATCAGTTTATGGCGACCGTGCCAGACCGCCCGGCGCGGCTCGTCGCAGCGGTATTCGCGCACCAACTCGGGCGCGTGCTTGGTGATGATCTTGAGGACATTCTGGGGGGTAACAGCCTCGGCAAAGACCGTGCCCTCGTCCGGGTCGCGCGCCGGTCCCTGCGCCAGGCTGTAGAGTTGCTCTTGCTCGTCCGCCATCCCGGCGGCATCCAAGATGGTGTGGAAGACGCGCCGCGTAGAAACAACCGGCTCCCAACGATGTCCCTGCGGCAAGCGGCCTGCGGGGTCGCGAATGATCAGCGGCACATGGGTCAACTCGTTGTACAGGGTGACATTGTGACCGATGAAATGCTTTTCGCCCAGATGCTCGCCGTGGTCCGCCACAATCACGAAGAAGGTGTTGTCCAGCCGGCCCGCAGCACGCAACCGCTCGATAAATGCGCCCACCAGTTCGTCCTGTGTGGCGATCTCGGCATCGTACATGCCAGAGATGACATCCAGATGGCGTTGAGCCATCTTGGCGCCGATGGGCGTCAACCAGCCCAACACATCGCTGTTGAAGCGCTGCAAATAGCGTTGCGCCTCGCGGTCGCCCAAGAAGCCGGGCGCAAAGCGTTCGATGTGGCGGCGCTGGGGATGGAAAGGCATGTGCGTGCCCATCAGGTTGATAAAACTGAAGATGGGTTGGCCCGGCTTTACCCCCTTGCGCTCGATGAGGAGTTTGGCCGCGTCGTTGAGCGATTTGGGACCGTTGCCCTTAAAGCTCAGCGCAGTCTGCCACAACAAGACCATCAGCGGGGTAAAGGCGAATTCCAACAGCGCATCGGAGCGGGCGAAGGAGTCCTGCAACTGGTGGATGCGCGCCGCCAGGTGACGCTTGAACCAGTTGCGATAGCGCCCGAACAAGGTGCGCCGTTTGCCCGCCTGGTTAGGGCGCGAGGTAAACAGCCCGGCATAATTCAAGAAACTGGCAAAGCCGCGGCGCAGGCCGTTGTCCACCACGCCCACCAACGGGTTGTTGCAATAGGCCGCGGTGAAATAGCCGCCGCGCCCCAGCCGCTCGGCAAGCGTGAGCGTTTCTTTGGGCAACACGGAAAAGGATTGGCGCGTGTTGTGGACCGAAGGATAAAGACCGGTAAAGAGCGACGCGTGCGAAGGAATCGTCCACTGGGCCGGGCTGATCGCGTGGCGGAAGAGCGTAGACTCCGCGGCAAAAGCGTCCAACTGGGGGGAGGTCTCGGCGGCGTAGCCGTAGGACGAGAGCCGGTCGGCGCGCTGGGTATCCAGCACCAGGAGTACGATATCGGGTTGCGAAGTCACGCGGTTCCTCCTTTCGGGAACGGGCTACAGCCGGCGGGGCGCAGGCAAAATCAGGCCGCATGGGTCGCGGATCGCATCCGCGCCATGGGCGAGTATAGCCCGTTCAAGAAGGTTGGGCAAATGGGCGCGGCAGTGTGGCGCGCCTGCGCCGTCTTTTAGAAAAAGACCACCACCAGGCGGTCGTAGCCGTGGTAATCTTGGCGCACGGCGATGCGCTTGGCTGCGGGCAAGAGTTGCTCCGCCAACCGCGCGACCGCCTCGCCCTGGTTATGGCCGATTTCCAAGCAGAGTGCGCCGCCCGGTTTGATGTGGGAGGGCACTTGCAACAGCAGGCGCCGGATGGCGTCCAACCCCTCCGGCCCAGCTTCCAGCGCCAGGCGCGGCTCATAGTCGCGCACGTCGGGCATCAGCCGCCCATAGTCGTCGCTGGCGATGTAGGGCAAGTTGGCTGCGATCACATCCACCGTCTCCGGCAACGGGGTGAGCAGGTCGCCTTGCAGCAGGGTGATTTGGCCGCGCTCATCCAGACGCGCGACATTGGCTTGCGCCACCGCCAAGGCGTCGGGCGACAGGTCCACGGCATAGATGCGCACGGTGGGATGGTTGGCTGCCACCGCCAGGGCGATCGCACCGCTGCCGGTGCCGACATCCGCCATGACCATCGCGGTCTCGGCGTGCATCTCCAGATAGTCCAACACGGCGTCCACCAATTGCTCGGTTTCGAGCCGCGGGATGAGGACGCGACGGTCCACCTCCAGGTCAAGCCCGTAGAACTCGCGACGCCCGACCAGATAGGCGACCGGCTCAGCTGCGGCGCGGCGCGCCACCAGGTCGGCATAGGTATCGGCCTCCACCGGCGTGAGCAGATAGTCATGATGGGCAAAGAGCCAGGCGCGGTCATGCTGGAGCACATGGGCCAACAAGACCTGCGCATCCAGCGACGCGGTATCGCTACCCGCTTCTTCCAAGCGACGCGTGGCGGCAACCAGCGCGCGGCCGACCGGCGTCCACGGCAGGAGTTTCCAGATAATGGGTTGTCGCCGCTCGTTCTGCAAGATTGCCACGGAATGTCCTCCTCCGGCAGCGGCACGGGGATGTGCAGCCCTAATCTGCCTCCGCGCCCACAGCCTGGAGTCGCTCGGCCTGGTCGGTGGCAGCCAATTCTTCGATAAACTCATCCAGATCGCCGTTCATCACCGCATCCAAACGATAGACCGTCTTGTTGATGCGGTGGTCGGTGACGCGATTCTGGGGGAAGTTGTAGGTGCGAATCTTCTCGCTGCGGTCACCGGAGCCGATCTGCTGGCGCCGCGCCGCGCCTTGCTCCTCCAGGCGTTTTTGCTCCTCCATGTCGTAGAGCCGCGAGCGCAAGATTCGCATAGCCTTGAGCTTGTTTTGCAGCTGGCTCTTTTCGTCCTGGCAAGAAATGACGATCCCGGTGGGAAGGTGGGTGATACGCACCGCCGAGTCGGTGGTGTTGACGCTTTGCCCGCCGGGACCGCTGCTGCGAAAGATGTCAATGCGGATATCGCTGTCCTTGATTTCGATCTCTACGTCGTCCACTTCGGGCAGTACCGCGACGCTCGCCGCGCTGGTGTGGATGCGTCCCTGGCTTTCGGTCACCGGGACCCGCTGTACACGATGGACACCCGACTCGTACTTCAGGCGGCTATAGGCCCCGCGGCCCTTGACGGCAAAGACCACTTCTTTGTAGCCGCCCATATCGCTTTCGCTGGCGGAAAGGAGCTCGACCTTAAAGCCATGTTCCTCGGCCCAGCGCGCGTACATGCGGTATAACTCCGCCGCGAAGAGCGCCGCCTCCTCACCGCCCGTCCCGGCGCGTACTTCGACGATGACGTTTTTGTCGTCTTTGGGGTCTTTGGGCAGCAGGAGCGTCTTGAGCTGTTGTTCCAGGGCGGCGTGCTCCTCGCTCAGTTCGGCTAGCTCCATCTCCGCCAATTCGGCGATCTCCGGGTCGTTGTCTTCCTCCAACAGATGGCGGCTGTCCGCCATTTGTCGGGTGACCTGTTGGTAACGCCGGAAGGTTTCCACCAGTTCCTGCAGTTCGCTGCGCTCCTGGGCCAGTTCGTTGAGGCGCGTGAAGTCGGCAATGACAGCCGGGTCAGCCATCATGCGTTCCAGTTCGTCATAGCGTTCGGCGATTTTCGCCAGTTTCTCATGCAATGTAGACATAGATAGTCGGCGAGGGAACGGCTCGCCCTTGCTCCTGTGCCTCTACGCAGCGCCTATAGCGCCGGACAACAGCCGCGCCATCGCACCCCGCGCGCAGATGCGGCGGGGCAGCCTGCGCAGACCGGTTAGTCGGTAAAGATGGGAAGATGGCCCAGACAGATGACGGAGGACCAATCGGCGTCGTCGCCCTCGGTAAAGACTGCCATCTCGCCCACAATCGTCGCGCCGGCGCGGTCCATCAACAGACGCATCCCGCGCAGCGTGCTGCCTGTGCTGATCACGTCGTCCACTAAGACAGCGTTCTTGTGTTCCACCAAGTGGCGGTCCTTGCCGTCCAAGAAGAGTGTCTGGGGCTTGCCGGTGGTAATGCTGACCACTTCGGCTTCCAAGCAGTCGGCCATATAGGGCTTCCGCAGTTTGCGCGCCACCACATAGGGCAGCCCGCTGCGCGCCGAGATGGCATGGGCCAACGGAATGGCCTTGACCTCCGGGGTGATCAACACGTCGGCATTGGCGGGCAAGCGGCCCGCCAGCAGATCGGCAGCCCGTTCGACAATCGCCGTATCGCCCAGCATATTGAAAATGGCGATCTTGACTTGGGGGGCAACGGCAAAGATGGGCAGGTCACGCGTCAGCCCGCCGATCTCCACCGTATAGACGCGTCCGTCATAACTCATAGCGGGTCAATTCCTTGCTGGATAGACAGAGTTTAACGCCTGCGTGCGCACCAGGCCCCGGCACACCACGACCGCGGGCGCAACAATCGGCGGCAACGCCAACCGAGAAGTATAGCACAGAAGGGCGTTCCGCGCGAAAACAACACGCGCCACCGGGCTACCCAACCTGCGCGTCAAAAGAGCGGATAGATAAACGGCCCGACAATGGAGCTTTGCGCGATGAGAAGCAGACCGCCGAAGAGCAGCAACACCACCATCAGTGGCAACAGCACGTATTGGCGGCGGCGCACCAGATAGACCATCAATTCCCCTGCGGTGGCAAACTGCGCGGCGGCTCCGCGTAGCCAGGCGACCGGCCCGGTCCGATACGCGCTCCACGCCACCGAGACCGCGATGATGCCCAGGACAATCCAGAGCAACCAGGTGAGCAGGTGCGGGCGGCTCCCCGGTATGGGCACGGCAATCGTAGCGCCGGGCGCAAGCGGAACCAGCCCGGTCTCCACGACAAAAGCCGCCGCGGCGCGCCCTGCCAACGCATGCCCCTCTGCGGTCCAGTGCCCGTCGTCGCGAAAGTGCAAATGCGCGCCGTTCGCCACGGCTGCACGGAAGAGGGGCAGAAGGTCCAACGTCGGAATTCCGGCGCGCGCCAGCAGGTCTGTTGCGGTGCGGGTGGGGGCCTCCAACGACCAGCCTGCGCCTGCCATGGCTGGGTAGCGGCTCAACTCCGAGGCCCAGCGCTGTGCGTCCACCTGTTCCGGCGCGGTCAGAACCAGCGCAGCCAACGGCGCGTCCAACGTCGCAGCGGTTGCGCGCAACTCCACCAGCAGTGCGGCGGTTACGTCGAAAGCCGCCTGCCACGTCGCGTCCGGCTCTTGGCGATAGACGCCGTAAGCCACCGGGATATAGTCCGGCCCCATGGCGCGGTCGGAACTTTCCTGACCCGGCTGGAGCAGCCCCCAATCCGCCAGCGTCGCGGCGAAACCAGGCGCGGCTGCGCGCAGCCGCGGGTCCAGATAGCGATAGAGCGCCGACCGCGCGCGCAACCACTCGCCCAGCCCCGCCAACGGCGCGGCGGTCTCCGGTGCGGAGCCGGCTGGCGCGGGCGCGGGCATGGTCTCGCGCAGGCGACGGGCCGATTCACGCGCCGCCTCCCGGTCATAGGGATAATCGTTGAGTTGCAGCGCGCCCTCCACCAGGCTGAACCACGGTTTTCGCACAGCGCCGAAGTTCTCCAACTCCAACGGCATATGGTTGTTCATGAAATCGTTGCCGGGGAAAAACGCCAGCACCACCAGGTCGGGCCGGTAATGGATGCCCTCGTGGCGCAGCCAGAGCAGTTGTTGGTCCGTGCCCCAACCGGACACCCCGGCGTTGACCACCTCGACGCGCGACTTTCCGGCAAGCCCGGCTTCCCTCAAGGCTTGGCCCAGTTGTTGTCCGAAGGTCGCGTCCAACGGCACATGCAGTGCCTCGACGTAAGAATCGCCCAGGAGCACGATGCGGAAGGTATCGTCCGGGGGCGGGCAATCACCTGCGGGTGTGGGACAATGTTCCGGGCTACGCAACCCGCGCGCGTTGATGCGAATCTCTTGGTCGTACTCGCGCATGGGGTTGAACCAGCGTCCGTGTGCGCCGGGTTGCAGACTCCAGCCGGTGATGGGGTCGTCGGTGCGCCAGAAATAGCCGGGAGCGTCCGCAGGCGCAGCCAAGCCGAAGACGCGCAGGCCCCCCTCAGCCAAGAGCGCGGCAATGAGCACATACAACCCCAAGACCAGGCCCAGGGCCACCATGCGCCGGATCA
>CAKZVN010000236.1 GCA_937922105.1 uncultured Litorilinea sp. | reverse complement strand
CGCCTTTATGTCGGGTCGTGGAGCGATTGGATCACCGACCCGGCGCGACCGATTGCCACGGGCGATGACGCCCGCTAGAGACAAAGCTGGGAAAGATGGAGAAGACATTTCTGTTGTTGGGCAGTCTGTTCGGCGGGCTGGCGGTGGCATTGGGCGCGTTCGGCGCACACGCCATGAGCGGGCGCTTTAGCCCATCGCTGCTGAATACCTTTGAGACTGCGGTGCGCTACCAGTTTTATCATGCGCTGGCGTTGGTGGCTGTGGCGGCGCTGCTGGCGAGCCGCCCCCAGGCGGTGGCTGCGGGCTGGGCCGGGTGGTTCTTTGTCGCCGGGGTGGTGATCTTCTCCGGCAGTCTCTATGGATTGGTCTTCGGCGGGGTGCGTTGGATGGGCGCGATCACGCCCATCGGCGGGGTGGCGTTTATCACGGGCTGGCTCTTGCTGGCGTGGGCTGCGCTGCGCGCTTAGCGTGGGTCAGTCGAGAGCGGTCACCGTCAAATCCACCAACGGCTGCCCAAAGAATGTCGCCACCCCCGCGGCAAGGTGGGGTAACTGTTGCGCAACGTAGGCGGGCAAGGGGGCAAAGGGACGCACCTGGATCACCAGGCCGCGGCTTTGCCGCTCATAGCGCCAGATGCCTGCCCCGCAACCGTGGGCGAGGAGGATGCCCTCGATATGACCGGCGGGCCGCCACACCTGGGTGTAGTGTTCAGGCGCTACCACCCATGCTTTGTCGCGGTGTGCCAACAGGTAGGGGTCGAAGCGATAGAGCAGGCGCACGGGCCAAGCCTCGGCCTCCGGCGGCGACGCGAGTAGGCGGGGCAGGTGCGCGCGCAGCAGCAGTAACCGCTGCTCTTGGTAGGCGACTTCGACCAGCTCCTGCTCCAACTCGTGTAACCACGCGCGCGCCGTTGCTTGGCGGATGCCGCGCCAGTAAATGTAGTCCTGAAGCGTGGCGGGTCCATAGGCAGCGAAGAAGCGGCGCGCCACGGTGAGGTTGGCGTCGTGAGCGGAGGGCGGCTCCCAGACCAGGTCGGGCAGCCACCGTTCGCGATGCGCGAAACGCCCCTCACCGTCGCCGCGCCCGGCATGGCAGGCAATCCCCAGATGCACCAAGTCCGCAAAGATGCCGCCCCAGGGCGAGAGCAAGTCGGCATCTTCAATCCCCCATTCCGGCGCGCGCAGGTCGCTACGCCCCAGGCTGGCGCGCTCGCGCAGAGCTGCCGCAACGCGCTCGACCAACGCCCGGCGCACCTCCGGGGATTCGCCGGCGCGCGCGGCCTTTTCTTCCCACCACGTGCGGTCCAGCGAGCGCGCGGCGTGGAGCAAGGGCCAATCGCGCGCCGCGTACAGATGCAATGTGTTGCGCTGTCCCCAGAGCTTGACCAGAGCGCGCTGCGAATAGAGCAGGTCGTCCACTTGCGCGGCGCTCAGTCCGGTCGTGCGATTCCAGAGCGCCAGCGCAGCGGCAGGCAGAATTTGCGCTTGCACACCGACCAGCGCGCTCGCGGCCTCCTCCGGCCCGGCAAAGGGCTGGAGCAGCCCGTTTTGGACCAAACGATGGTAGCGCAGTTGTGCGGGACTGATGGAGGGAAGCTGGGCAGGCGGCGAAGCGGCGCGGCGACGGGTGCTTGCCATACGTTCCTAGCGCGCCGGCGTGTGCCGTAGCATGACATAAATGCTCATGCCGGTGTAATAGAGCGCGAAGAACAGGGAGACCCAGACCAGCCAGGGCGCATGGGCCGGATAGGTGAGCAGAATGATCACGTTGACTACCCCCCAAACGGCGGAGAGCGTCAAGGTCAAACCCTGGTGAACTTTGGTGCGCGAGGGGTAGATGTACTTGATGGGCACAAAGACCAGCGCGCTCAACAGTACGATGATGGCGAGGTTGATCCACCCGCCCAGGCTGAGGATGAACATGTAGAAGACCATGATGTTCCAATAGGAGGGGAAGCCCTTGAAGTAGTGGTCTTCGGTCTTGGCGTCGCTCTGGCAGAATTGGTAGGACGAGGCGAGCAGGATGAGCGCCGCGCCGATAAGGCTGATCTGGGGCGGCAACATGTCGGCGCGCGCCAGGAAGAAAGCCGGTACAAAGACGTAGTTCAGGTAATCCACCATGTTGTCCAACAGCGCGCCGTCGAAGCCGGGCAAGACCTCTTTCACGCGTAACCGCCGGGCCAAAATCCCGTCAAAAGAATCAACAAGGATGGCGACCCCCATCCACGCGAAGGACCAAATCCATTCCTCATTGGTAATGGCAAGCAAGGCCAATAGGCCCCAGATCGCGCCGGTGGCGGTAAACAGATGGGCACTCCAGGCTAGGAGTTGCGCCCGCAGAGAGGGCGCTGCGTTATCCGGTTGCTCGTAGCCGGAGTCGAATCCCGGTTCGTAGTAGGTGTTTTGCATAGCGTTCGGCGATATCCGCTGGATGGTCTCCTGAATGGTCCGGTGAAGGGTCCGCCACAACCGGTTACAACGCTGCCGTGGTCTCGGTGCACCGCTCCGGTTGCGGGCGGCTCGGTCAAGGGCGTAGGCGCGACACAAGGCCCGCCGCTATTGTACCAGCATTGCCGGCGAATGGGTATGCCGCAATCCGCTGCGCTGTAACGGCGGGAGGCTACCGGTAATCTCTGTGGTCCCCGGCGTGCAAGCAGTAGCATTTACCATAAAAAATTCCTGTCGGAGTAGCGCAGCAGTTACTCTCCGTGCTATAATCTCGTCGAGGATGGTGACATAAATCGTGTTCAACCAGGAACTCACAATGTCCGCAACCCGCGCCGTCAATTCGCCCCGCGCCGGGGCGCCCGATTCTCCGCCTACCATCCCTGATCCTTCTGCTCAGGAGACGCTGGACGAGCAGGCGCGCAAGCGCGTCGCGGTGGGGCTTTCCCCACGGCGTCCTACCGCCAAAGCGGCACCGCAGCGTCCGCCGGACGTCAAACCCTCGCCGGTGGCGCCGGTGCTGTTGGTCTTGGCGCTGGCGGCGGTGGTGGTCGTCACGGCGCTGCTGGTTTGGGCTAGCCTGGAGCCTGGGCGCTTTGCCTGGTTGACAGGCAGGACAACACTTGCCGAACCGGTCGCAGCGGAGGCGCCGGCGGACCCCGCCACCCTGCGCTATGTTTTGCGTTTGGGTGACGATTTCAGCAGCCCGCAATCGGTATTGCGCCAGGGCAGCCTTGCCGGGGAGTGGCAGATCGAGCTGCTGCCGGAGCAGTCGGTGTTGCGGATGGCAGTATGGCCCAACCGCCTAGCCTTTAGCCTCCTGGCGGCGGATGATTTGGTGACCTATCGCTTGCAGACCAGTGTTGCGCTGGACAGCGCGGCAACCGAAGGTTACGCCGGGCTGATGGTTCGCTATCGTGCCCAGCAAGGCTTCGTGTTTTTTGCAGTGGATAGTCGCGGGCAGTACTCGGTGCAGGCGGACGGGCGTGACGGTCTGAGCGTGATCCAGCCGTGGACGCCGGCGCCGGTGTTGCACCCCGCGCCCAGCACGAATTTATTGACCGTGGAGGACAGAGGCGACCGTATCGAGTTCTACGCCAACCAGAGTCTGCTCTACGTCTACCCGACTGGGAGCAACCCTGGCGGATTCGTCGGGGTGGCAGCAGGAACCAACGGTCCTGAAGTCGCCGAAGCACGCTTTGACTGGCTACAACTCTACGACATCGTCGCATCCCCGTTGCCATAAACGCGTGCCGGGAGGCGCTCTCCCGCCCATGTTGGGTATTCGATCGGTTGAGTTTTTGCCCCCTGGTGATCCGCCGTCGCGTGCCGGGTAAATTTTGCGCCGCGGGGTCTGTCCCAATATTTGGGGAAGGGGTAGAATAGGGGCATGGAGCGGGAATGGCAACCTGAAAGGAGCGACGAGCATGGGAGAGGCAAGCACACGGGAGCAGGAGAAGGCAGCGTTTCTCCGTGAAGCGGAGCGGAT
>CAKZVN010000235.1 GCA_937922105.1 uncultured Litorilinea sp. | reverse complement strand
CGACCCAGAGCCGGTCACCGTCGGCGTGCAGGCCGTTGGGCACGCTATAGGGGGCGGGAAAGATGCGCCGGATGGTGGGTGTGATGGTCATGGTGGACAAGGTCGCTTTCTCGGCTAGTGGGCGGGCACCGGGACGTTGAGTTCGGCTGCGGCAGCGCAAAGCTCGTCCCAAGTTGCCTGTTCGATTGGGAGGCCTTCCTGTTCGCGTCGCTGGCGGGTGAGGATTTCCACCTCGCCAGGGACAGAGATGCGGTCGTGACCAGGGAGCGTCTTGGACGATTTGACCCAGTCCACCAGCGCGGCGGTTTCGGCTTTGAACTCGTCAACATCAATGAAGGATGCGATGTTGATGGCGAGGGCCAAATAGCCGCTGGCGCCGCGCGTCGGCTTGGGCGCGCTGCAACCGGCCCAGGAGAGGCCTCCGGCAAGCGCGTCGATCATGAGCGCCAAGCCGTAGCCTTTGTAGCCCACAGGACCGCCGAAGGGTAACATGGCAACGTCGGGGTCGCGGAAGCGGTTGGGGTCGGTGACGGGCTTGCCGTCAGCGTCCACGAGCCAACTGTCGGGCAGTTGGTAGCCGCGTGCACGCGCGACGTCAACTTTGCCGCCCGCGGCGATGCTGGTGGTGATGTCCAGAATCATGGGCGCGTGCCCGGCAACCGGCACGCCCACCGCGATGGGATTGGGCGGCAGGCGGCGCGAGACGCCGCCATAGGGAGCCATGAAGGGCGCACCGCCGTTGAGCATGACCACGCCGATGCAGTCTTCGTCCACAGCGAGGGGCGGGTACGCACCCAAGCGACCGATATGACCGGAGTGGTGGACGGCGACAGCACCGAAGGTGTGTTGCTTGGCGCGCGCAACGGCTTGGCGCATGGAGTCATAGGCGAGGACGATGCCGAAACTGTGGTTGGCGTCCACGACCAGCGAGGCGGGCGTTTCGCGCACGATGCGCTGGTGGCCCACCGGGACGAGCCGGCCCTCGCGCAGATTCTTGGCATAGGCGGGGACGCGGATGACGCCGTGGGAGTCATGCCCGACCAAGTTGGCTTCCACCAGGTGATGGGCGGCGAGATCGGCTTGGTCGGGCGGCAAGCCGGCAGCGGCGAGAATATCCGTGGCGAAACGGTGCAACGTGGTATGCGGAACGGTTGGCACGATAGACGCTCCTGCGTGTTGGGTGGTTGCTTGGGATGCGGCGCCACCATTGTAGCATAGGCCGCCGGTGGGGATAAAGCAGGCCGAGGGGCGGGGAGGACTGTATCAAGATGACAGCGCGCCGGTGAAACGCAACTCCTACTTCAGTGAGATGACTGTCCGAACTGTGGAGGCACTACACGGCTTGTGTCTGGCGTTTGACTCCAACCAAGTTGGGACTGTCCACTGTGCTGATTTTGTTTATAGGCCCAGGTGGATATTCGTGGTGTAGATGGTCTTAGGTACAATCTGCGGTATTGGAGATCGAAGCTACAGCCCCATGCAGACGTTGCATCCTCATGAGCAATCCTGCCCACCGCCTAGACAAGAGTCTGTTCCCGGATGACCGCTCAAGTTTTACCAACACTGACCTTGCCCCTCCCTGAGCTAGCTCGTCATTTTTTGCTACGCGACGACATTGTTTTTCTCAACCACGGTAGTTACGGCGCGTGCCCGCGTCCGGTCTTCGAGACGTACCAGTCTTGGCAACTGGAACTGGAGCGCGATCCGGTGGATTTTATCGGGCGGCGCACCCAGGACTTGATGGCGGCTTCGCGCAGTGAACTTGCCGCGTTCTTGCATACGACGCCCGACAAGTTGGTCTTTGTGCCCAATGCCACTTATGGGGTCAATGTGGTGGCGCGCTCGCTCAAGTTGGAGCCGGGCGATGAAATTCTTACCACCGACCATGAGTACGGCGCGGTGAACAACACCTGGCGCTTCAACTGTGGGCGTACCGGCGCGGTCTATATCAATCACCCCATTCCCTTGCCGGTGACGACGCCGGAGGAGTTTGTGGAACGGCTGTGGGAGGGCGTGACCCCACGCACCAAAGTGATCACGCTGTCGCACATTACATCCCCCACTGCATTGATCTTTCCGGTGGAGATGGTTTGTCGCCGCGCGCGCGCCGAGGGCATCCTCACGGTGATTGACGGCGCGCACGCGCCGGGTCAGATTGATCTGGACTTGGACGCGATGGGGGTGGATTATTACACCGGCAATTGCCACAAGTGGTTATGCGCGCCGAAGGGGTCGGCATTTCTTTATGCAGCGACCGGTCGCGACCCGGACTTGGAGCCGCTGGTGGTCTCGCACGGGTGGAGTAATACCGGTCTGGGCACGCGCTTTCAGAATAACTTTACGTGGACCGGGACGATGGACCCCGCGGCTTATATCAGCGTGGGGGAAGCGGTGCGTTTTCAGCGCGAGCATGATTGGCCCAGTGTGCGCGCGGCGTGCCATGCGCTGGCGAGTGAGACGCGCGCACGCTTGAACGAATTGACCGGGCTGGACCCTATCTGTCCCGACTCTGCGACCTGGTATGGGCAGATGTTTGTGGCGCGCTTGCCGGTGGAGGCGCGACAGCGCATTGCGGAGGCGCTGTGGCCCCAGTATCGCATTGAGGTCCCTGTGTATCCGTGGCAGGACCAGGCGTTTATTCGCGTCTCGGTGCAGGCGTACAATACGCCGGCGCATATGGATTATTTGTTGGACGCCATCGCCCAGTGCCTGCGTGGGTGAACTCGACATACGACCCGGCTGCCTACGACAAGGAATGGACGCGCACCAGCCTGGTGTGCGTCCATTCCTTGTTATAGGGGGCGGGATGTGGCGCGGTGGTTGTGGCTAGAAGTCGTCGCCGGTGAGCGGAAGCGTTACAGGAGCGCGCTGCGCAGCTGAGCGATAGATGGCACGCACAATCTCGACGGCGCGACGCGCTTCCGCGCCCTGGATGGCGGGTGGGCGACCGTTGCGGATGGCCTCCATGAGGTCTACAATTTGGCGGCGGTGTTTCTCGAAGCCGATCGCCATGGGGTCGGCAGCGCCGCTGCCGCCGCTCGACTCCAGGGTGAGCATGGCGCTTTCCTCGCCGGGCGCGGCGTCGGCGAGCTTCCAGGTGGTGATGCGCCCTTCTTCCAGAATGATGGTGCCGCGGTCGCCGCGCAGTTCGACGCGCGCGGGGTCACCAGGCCAAGCGCTGGTCGCGCCCTGGATGACGCCCAAGGCGCCGCTTGCAAAAGTGAGCAGCGCGGCGGCGGTGTCCTCGGTCTCGATGTTGTGGACGAGGGTGGCGGTGCGCCCGACGACCTCGCGCACCGGACCGGCAAGCCATTGCACCAGGTCAATGTTGTGGATAGCCTGATTCATGAGCGCGCCGCCGCCGTCGGTGGGCCAACGCCCGCGCCAGGGGTTCTGGTAGTAGGCAGGCGGACGATACCATTTCACATAAACATCGGCCAGGGTGAGTTTGCCCAGGCGACCGGCTTCCAGCGCAGCTTTGACCTGGCGCGGGCCTTCGCCGAAACGCAAAGGGAAGACGCAGGCAAGCACGACTCCAGCGGCTTCGGCGGCGTGGATGATGCTGTCGGCGCGGGTGAGAGTGATGTCCAGCGGCTTTTCGACCAACAGATGTTTGCCGGCTTGGGCCGCGGCAATCGCCGGCTCGGCGTGGAAACCGCTGGGGGTCGCGATGACGACCGCGTCTACGTCGGCGCGCTGCACTACGCTCTGATAGTCGGGGACCCAATCGGCCCCAGCTTGTTGTGCCAGCGGGCGACCGGTGGACTCGGTGCGATTGCAGATGACCGTAACCTGGGCGTCGGGAATGGCGGCGAAGGCCTGGACGTAGATTTTGGCGATGTTGCCTGCGCCGATGATGGCGAAACGAAGCGGTGCGGACATGGCAGTGCTTTCCGTTGGGCTGCCGCCCGCGCGGGTGGCAGCGATAGGAACAGGTCGTCGCTTTGTGAGAAGCGGCGGCGGCGACGTACAATAGGGCTACACAGTGATGTGCGCAGCGTCTGCGCGCGGTTGAGATCGTACACCAGGACCACGCGCCTGCCAAAGCCCGCGCAAGGGCGCGTCCGCAACCAACCCAGCTTCATTGAACAGCAGGAGGATGCTCATGTCACGCCAACCGGTTCGTGTGGGGGTGATCGGCGCCGGAGCCAATACGGTCAGCCGTCATATTCCCGGATTGCTGGCTCAGCCGGATGTGGAAGTTGTCAGCGTGTGCAACCGCACGCTCGCCTCGGCGGAACGCGTGGCGGCGCAGTTCGGCATCCCCAAGACCTATGCCAATTGGCTGGATTTGATCCATGCCCCGGACACCAACGCAATTGTGATCGGCACTTGGCCCTATATGCACGCTCGGTTGACGTTGGCGGCGCTGGACGCGGGCAAACATGTGCTGTGCGAGGCGCGCATGGCGATGAATGCCGAGGAGGCGCATACCATGCTGCTGGCTGCGCAGAGCAGCCCGCAGCTGGTGGCACAGATTGTGCCGTCGCCCATGACGTTGGGGGTGGACCGCACCATCATCCGTCTTTTGGCGGAGGGCTATGTGGGCGATGTGTTGGTGATTGAGGCGCGCGTGGGCGGCGCGTTCGTGGACCCGGCTGCGCCGTTGCACTGGCGCCAGGACTTTGACCTCAGCGGCTTCAATACCATGACCCTGGGGATTTGGTATGAGGCGGTGATGCGCTGGGTGGGGCATGCGGTGAATGTGAGCGCCAAGGCTAAGACCTTTGTGCGTACGCGCCGTGACGCTGAAGGCCGTGTGCGCGCAGTGCGCGTGCCCGACCACATTGACGTCACTGCGGAGATGGCGTGCGGCGCGCAACTGCACATGCAAGTCTCGGCAGTGACCGGCTTGGCAGGTGCACCGGAAGTGTGGCTCTTCGGCTCGGAAGGGACGCTGCGTTTTTGTGCGGACAAGCTCTATGGTGGGCGGCGGGGTGATGCTGCGTTGCACGAGATTGAGATTCCCGCGTCCGAGCGGGGCGGCTGGCGTGTGGAGGAGGAGTTCGTCAATGCCATTCGCGGGGTAGAGCCGGTGACGCATACTACGTTTGAGGACGGTGTGAAGTACATGGAATTTACCGAGGCCGCGCTGCGCAGCGCAGCCGAGGGGCGCGCCATTCCCCTGCCGTTGTGATCCGCTGTGTCCGGAAATCTGCCCATGAGCACGTACCTGAATCCGGTGTTCGCCACCTTCCCGGAAATCGAGACCGAGCGGCTGCTCTTGCGCGAGACCATGCCGGAGGACGCGCCCGCGATCTTCCGGCTCTTTGCCGATCCGCTGGTGACGCGCTATTACGACTTGGAACCCTATACGTCGCTGGAGCAGGCCGAGGCGCTGATTGACTTTTTCGATGAGAGCTTCGAGTTGGAGCGGGCCATCCGCTGGGGCATCGAGCGCAAGGAAGACGGCGTGTTGATGGGGACATGCGGCTATGTCTGGCTGCGCACCCACCGCGGGGAGATCGGCTATGAGTTGCACAGCGACTATTGGCGGCGGGGCTATATGAGCGAGGCGCTGGATGCCATCCTGGATTTTGGCTTCACCGAACTGGGGCTGAACCGGGTGGAGGCACTGACCATGCTGGAGAACGAGGCGTCTATCGGGTTACTGCGGAGCTTGGGGTTCCAGCAGGAGGGCATTCTGCGCCAGCATGACTTTTTTAAAGGGCAGTTCCACGATATGCGCCTGTTTGCGATTTTGCGCCAGGAGTTTTATGCCGAATAAGCCGGCGCATGGGTCGGGCCGTCCAGAATTAAAGCCCTGGGCTATGGAGCAGCGCCCCCTGAAGGGGATTTGATGATTTGATCGCAAAGTAGCCGTCATTCTGAGGAGTGCGGCGAGGGCCTGCCCTAAGTCCTACAAGGGGCAGAATCCCTGTAAGCCACCAGAGGGGATGCTTCGGCTACGCCTCAGCAGGACGACGGCATAGCGATTTTTCAGACAGAACTTAGCCGGGGATTGGCTCGAACTCGATAAAGCCGCGCCGACCCACCATCACAGAGATAATCCGGGGAGATGTTGCCCATGCACGATGCGCGACCCAACATCATCTTCATCATCACCGATCAACAACGCTTCGACACGATTGCCGCGCTGGGCTTCCCCTACATGGACACGCCGAACCTGGACCGGTTGGTCCGAGAGGGTGTGACCTTTACCAACTGCCATATCACTGCGCCGTCGTGTGCGCCTTCGCGCGCCAGCATCTTTACCGGCTATTACCCCCATACCACCGGCATTCTCAAGAATTCGGACCGTTGGACGCGTTCCTGGGTGGAGGACTTGGCGGCGGCGGGCTATTATTGCGTCAACGTGGGCAAGATGCACACCTCACCCTTTGAGACGCCGCTGGGCTTCCATGAACGCTTCGTGGTGGAGAACAAGGATCGCTATCTGGAAGGGCGCTATTACTTCGACGAGTGGGACAAGGCGCTGGCTGCCAATGGGCTGGTCAAACAGCAACGCACGCTTTATCGCCAACGGCCCGACTATGATGAGCGGCTGGGCGCTTTCGAGTGGGAGTTGCCGGAGCATCTGCATTCGGATATGTTTGTGGGCAACTTTGCCTGTTGGTGGCTGCGTACCAAGCCCAAGTTTACCCAGCCGCTCTTTCTGCAAGTCGGTTTTCCCGGCCCGCACCCACCCTATGACCCGACGCCGGCGTATGCCGCGCCCTATTTAGCCAAGACGTTGCCGCTGCCCAAAGTGAGCGAGGAGGAATTGGCAAAGCAGCCGCCGCCCTTCCGCGCCATGCGTCGCCATAACGCCGAAGTGGACCACGACTCGGTGGTGCATTTGCTCAACCCCACGCGCGCACAGTTACATCGCCAGCGTGCCTATTACTTGGCGAACGTCACCATGATTGACCGCAAGATCGGCGAGTTGTTGGCGACGCTGGACGAGAAGGGGTATTTGGAGAACAGTGTGGTGATTTTTACGTCGGACCACGGCGACGCGCTGGGCGATCACGGTCACAGCCAGAAGTGGACCATGTATGACATCATCACACGTATGCCGCTGATCGTATGGGCGCCGGGGCGCTTTGCCGGGGGACGGCAGCTAGACGGGCTGTGCCAGCTGATGGACATCGGGCCGACGATCTTGGAGTTGGCGGGCGTCAAGCCGCGCGCGTCGTTTGAGGCAGTGAGTTTGTTGCCCGCATTGCGCGGGGAGCCGTGGCAGGGGCGACCGGTGGTCTTTGCCGAACACTGCCGCGACGGGATTTTGCAAGAGACCGACTTCATGAGCATGGTGCGCACGCGCGAGTGGAAGTTGGTCCATTTCTTGGACGCGCCCTATGGGCAATTGTTCGACCTGGTGAATGACCCCGGTGAGGTCAACAACTTGTGGGGGAGGCCGGAGTACGCCGCCAAACAGCGCGAGTTGCTGGACACTTTGCGTGAGTGGCGGATTCGCAGCCAATATCACACGCGCGATTGGGCTGCGGAGTGGCGCTGAAGCGGCGCAATCCGGCCGCGCCTGGTCACATCATGTTAGGAGAATATGAGCAGACGTCGTAAACCGCCGCTCAATCCGCGGCGTATCTCGCCCACCACGTCGGTGGCATTTGTGGTGGTCGCGCTGGTGCTGTTTTTCTTGGCGCGCAGCGGGGTGTTGGAGAATGTCGCGCCGGCAAGCGCGCCTGCGCGCCCTGCGACGGTCGCGCCTGCGGCGGGCGTCGAGACGCCCACGGGCACGGTCGGCGGCGCGCCTGTGGCTGCGGTCACGCCGCGTGAGGTCGCCCCTGATCCCACGGGCACGCCGGTTGCACCGGCAGGGGACACTGCGTCACCGGCACAGACGCCGCGCCCGTCGCCCACAGCCAACGCGCCGCCCGCCCAGCCGGCGGCAACGCGCGCCAGCACGTTGCCGACCATCGCTTATGCCGACTTGCCGCCGGAGGCCCACCACACCATCCGCCTGATTGAACAGGGCGGTCCCTTTCCCTTCGACCGCGACGGGATCATCTTCCAAAATCGTGAGCGGCGCTTGCCTTTACATCCCCAGGGCTATTACCGCGAGTATACGGTGATTACGCCGGGAGTCCGGACGCGCGGGGCGCGGCGTATTGTGGCGGGGCAAGGCGGCGAGATGTATTACACCGACGATCACTATGAGAGCTTTCGGGAGATTGTGCGCTGATGGGCGTGTTGGCGGCGCTGGGGCGCGGGGAGGTTGCGCCGGGTCTTTACCGGCTGTTGTACTTTGCGCCCGCGCCGCGGCTTTTGGCGGAGGCGCGCGCCTGGGGCTGGCAGACCGGCTATGTGGATGGGCGCACCGTCATGACCAAGAGGGCTTTTATCGAGGCGGTCGGCCGCGCGTTTTGTTTTCCCGACGATGCAGCGGGGCAGGGCTTCGGGCGCAACTGGGATGCGTTCGACGAGATGATGCGCGACTTGAGCTGGGTGCGCGCACCGGGCTATTTGTTGCTCTATGACTGCGTGGGCCGCTTTGCCGCCGCGCAGCCGGGCGAATGGCAGACGGCGCGCGCAATCTTACACGATGCCGTAGCAGCATGGCAGGCTGAGGGGGTGCCCTTCTTTGTGCTGCTGCGCTACGCAACCGCGTGGAACCGCGAGCTTCCCATCCTCGCGGTGACCCGACGAGAGGAGGAGACCCCATGAAGCAGGGTTGGTTTTTCCGACGGCGCAAGCCGTCGCTGATGGATCGCCTGGAGGAGTGGCTGCCGGAGGAGATTGTGGAGCGCATCCCGCCCGCGCTAGAGCAGGCCCTGCGCAAGCGTCTAGACAAGATTGATGCGAGCAAGGTGGAGACGTTGCTGGGGGCGCGCCTGGGCCGATTGGATCGGGCTGCGGCGGAGGAGTTGTTGCGCGCCGGGCTGGAGGCGCTCAACAGCCGCCGCGCCACCGGGCGTGAGATGATCGACGCGGCGCGCAGCCGTGTCCCAGATCGCGCCAGCCTGGAGGCAGCCATCCGCGAGGGGATTGAGGCGATTTTGCCGGAACGGTTGGAGCAACTGCTGCGCGAGCGGGTGGAAGCGGTCAAACCGCCGCTGTCCAAAGCTGCCCAGAGTGTCGCCAAGCCGCGACCGACGACACCGCCCGTACCGGCGATCAGCTCTGCTGAGCAGTCCGCAAATGTGCCGCTTGCGCTACTCAACGGTGCGGGGCGGTTGGCGTTTTTTGCCGTGGTAGGCTGGATTGCCTACAGCAATTTTATGGTCGAACACCAAGTCAAATTACCGAAGGCCATTGAGGCCGACCTGATGACGGTGCCCTTTCAACCGACCGGCCCGTTGACGCTCTATCGCGATGTGCCCAACGCAGCGCGTCCCCTGTTGTTGATCCACAGCATCAACGCCGCTGCCAGCGCGTATGAGATGCGCCCCATCTTTCAGCATTTCCGCACGGAGCGCCCAACCTATGCGCTGGATTTGCCGGGCTTCGGTTTTTCGGCGCGTCCCAAGTATGCGTATTCCCCTGCTACCTATGTGGCAGCCATTCACGCTGCGCTGGACGCTATCCGCGCCGAACATGGCAAGGTCGCGGTGGATGTGGTGGCGCTGTCGTTGGGCTGCGAATTTGCCGCGGAGGCAGCGCGCCAACGTCCCGATACGGTACGTGCATTGGTCTTGATCTCCCCGTCGGGGATGCAGGCTAAGCCGGTGCCGCGTTTGGACCAATGGCTCTATCCGGCCTTCACCTTCGGTCTGTGGGCGCGGCCTTTCTTCGATCTCTTGACCACCAAACGGAGCATCAACTATTTCCTGGGGCAGAGTTTTGCAGGGCCGATTCCGCCCGGATTGGTGGATTATGCCTATGCCACCGCGCACCAACCCGGCGCAGAGCATGCGCCGTTGGCTTTTGTCAGCGGACGGCTCTTCACACCCGATGCAGTGGACCGCATCTATCGCCAAGTGCAGCAGCCGGTGTTGGTGATTTATGACGAGGATGCGTTTGTGCGCTTCGACCGTCTAGCGGAGTTGACGGCAACCTTGCCCAACTGGCGCAGCGCGCGCATTGTGCCCACCAAAGGCATCCCGCACTGGGAGAAGCCCGCGGAGACCAATCGCGTGATTGACGAGTTCTTGGCGGATGTGGGCTGACATGGGGCGTTTCGCACAGCCGCATGTGGTTGCGCTGGACTTGGACGATACGCTCCTGCGCAGCGACGGCGCGGTTTCGCCGCGCACCCTGACCACGTTACAGCGCTGGGCTGCAGCGGGCCATCGCCTGGTTATTGCGACCGGCCGCCCGCCGCGCAGCATTGCCGCTGCGCTGCCCGATGCCTTGCTGGGCCTGCCGCGCATCGCCTACAACGGCGCGGAGGTCTATGTGGACGGCACTAAGGTCTATGAGAATTTGATCTCGGTGGCGACGACGCGCGCCATCGTGGAGATGGTGCTGGACGCGTTGCCCGATTGCGCGCTGGGGCTGGAAATTGACGATGTGCTCTACCTCAATCGCCCCATCCGCCGCACCGCGCCGTATGAGATCGCGGACCTGATGGCAGTGGCGACGCGGCCCGCAGCCAAGATTCTCTTCTTCCACCAGGACTTCGACGCGCTGCAACCGCTGCTGGAGGCGCTGCCCAGGGAGGCGCGCGCCATGCTCTCGGTGAAGTATGATCTGGTGCAAATCCTGGCGGCTTCGGCGGACAAGGCAGCAGCGCTGCGTTTTCTCGCCGAGGGCTGGGGGCTGGGAATGGGACGCGTGATCGCGTTCGGCGACGACATCAACGACGTGGACATGGTGGCGGCGAGCGGGCTGGGGGTGGCGGTTGCCAACGCGGTTCCTGAAGTCAAGGCAGTCGCGGACCGCATTACGCTCTCCAATGATGAGGACGGCGTCGCGGTGGTGCTGGAGGATCTGGAGCAGGAGTGCCGGGCATAGGCAGGTGAATTCCGGGCGCTCGGCTGTGCTGTGCTATACTGAAGCGGAGCGCAGTCCACGCGAATTGGCCCACTGTGCAATCCCGCCGTCACCTACGATGAGCACCCGGTACGGAGCGCCCCATGCCCATTGCAGTTGTCGCCGGTCATATTTGCCTCGACATTATCCCTGCCATTGACACGCTGCCCGGCGATGGCGCGTTGGTCGTGCCGGGACGGCTGGTGACGGTCGGTCCGGCTGCGCTGGCGACGGGCGGCGCGGTCTCCAACACCGGCTTGGCGTTGCACCGCTTGGGTATCCCGACGCGACTAATGGGCAAGATCGGCGACGATCTGTTCGGTCGCGCAATTTTGGATGTGGTGCGCAGTCGCGACCCGGAATTGGCTGCGGGGATGATCGTAGACCCCGGTGGGCCGAGTTCCTATACGGTGGTGATCAATCCGCCCGGCGTCGATCGCAGCTTTCTGCACTGTCCGGGCAGCAACGACACGTTCGGCGCGGCGGATGTGGACCCGGCGCGGCTAGCGGGCGCAGACTTGTTTCACTTCGGCTATCCGCCCATTATGCGGCGCATGTATGCCGACGGCGGGCAAGAGTTGGCTGCGTTGATGGCACGCGTGCGCGCGACCGGCCTGGCGACTTCGCTGGATATGGCCCATGTGGATGTGAATTCGCCCGCAGGCAAGGTAGATTGGCGCGGTCTTTTGGCGGCTGTGCTGCCGAGCGTGGATTTCTTCTTACCGAACCTGGACGAGGCGTTCTTTATGCTGGAACCTAACGCAAGCCGCGACTTGGCGGCGCGCAGCGGGCATAGCAACCTTGCCGCAGGCGCCGACATGGCCCTCGTGCTCGATCTAAGCAAGCAGTTGCTCCAACTCGGCGCGGCAGTGGTGGGCTTGAAGCTGGGCGATCAGGGCATGTTGTTGCGCACGAGCGCGGACCCGGCGCGCATTGCGCGAGTCGGGCGAGGATTGCTCGACGCCGCGTGGGTCGGGCGCACGCTTTACGCCCCAGCGTTTCAGGTGCGCGTCGCAGGCACGACCGGCGCAGGCGACTGTGCGATTGCCGGCTTCCACGCTGCGCTGTTGCGCGGGGCTAGACCGGAAGAGGCGCTGCTCTGCGCGGTGGCAGCCGGCGCGTGTAATGTGGAACAGGCCGACGCCATCAGCGGCGTGCCCACCTGGGAAGCGCTGCAGGCGCGACTTGCTGCACCGTGGGCACAACTACCCTCCCGGTTGGATACGGCAGGGTGGCAACGACAGGACCGGCTGTGGCATGGCGCACAGGACGGTCAAGTCGTCACCAACACGTAGCTTCCCCCTAAGATTTCCATTCAGTCATTCCCCCGTCACGGAGGTATTCCCATGCACCGATCCCAGATCAATGCCATTTTGCGGGAGGCGGATGCCTTCATCCGCAGTCACGGTTTTCATTTGCCCCCCTTTGCCTACTGGACGCCGGAGGAGTGGCGCAGCAAGGGACCGGAGGTGGCGGAGATTGTCCGCAAGCGCCTGGGCTGGGACATCACCGATTTCGGCTCCGGTGACTATGCCAGGGTGGGGCTGTTCCTGTTTACGCTGCGTAACGGCGACCTGGCGGATTTGCAGCGCGGGCGCGGCAAACTCTATGCCGAAAAGTTGCTGATTGTGGATGTGGACCAGGTGACGCCCTATCACTTCCACTGGCTTAAGACCGAGGACATCATCAACCGTGGCGGCGGGCGTCTGCTGGTCGAGGTCTACAACGCCACGCCGGACGAGGAACTGGACGACACGCCGGTGACCGTCAGCACCGACGGCGTGGTACGCACGGTGGCGGCGGGCAGTGTCATTGCGCTGTCGCCCGGCGAGAGCATCACCTTACCGCCCTACTGTTATCACAAGTTTTGGGGCGCGGACAGCCGTGTGCTGGTGGGGGAGGTCTCCACGGTCAACGATGACAGCGCGGATAACCGCTTCTTGGAACCGGTGGGGCGCTTTCCGACGATCGTGGAGGATGAGCCGCCGCTCTATCTCTTGGTAGGAGATTATGACCGTTACTATGCGCCGGCAGCCGCTCCCCCACAAGGGGTAGGCGCATGAAGCAAGCGTGGTTTGCGGCTGCGCTGGCGATTGTGGGACTGGCGTTCTTGTTCGCCAGTTGCAGCCCCACCGCTCGCCTGCGCGCCGATGGACCGTTGAGCGGTCGCATGTTGCTGTGGCATACCTGGACCGATGCGGAAGCCGATGCGCTAACGCAGGTGATCCAGTCCTTTGAGGAATTGTACCCCGGCGTTACCGTCCGCCAACAGAGTTTCTCCTCACAAGCCGAATTGAACGAGCAGTTTTTGGCTGCGGTGCGCGCCGGGCTAGGACCGGACTTGCTGATCGTCCCGTCGGGCCAAGTGCAAGCGCTGGCACAAGCCGGCGCGCTGGCGGCAGTGGACGAACTGGTGGAGGACGATATTCTGGCTCGCTTTATGCCCGCGACGCTGGAGATGTTGCGCGTTGACGGTGCGTTGGTGGGGTTGCCCGAATCACTCAACACCCAGGCGCTCTATGTCAATCGCAGCCTGGTGGAGCAACCGGTGAACAGCCTGGAGGGGTTGGTGGCCCAGGCTAATGCCGGGACAACCGTTCTCTTGCCCATCAACTTTGCCGATGCGTTTTGGGGGATTCAGGCTTTCGGCGGGCGGCTCTTCGATGAGTCGGGGCGCGTCATCTTGGACCAGGGCGGCTTTGCCAACTGGTTGGCGTGGTTGCGCGATGCGCGCAGCGCGCCGGGTATGATCCAGGATTCCAACCGTGAGGTGTTGCGCCAGCGCTTTACGGCAGGCGAGGGCGCTTACTACGTGGGCTATGCCACGGAGCTGAACGGCATTGTGGCGGCGCTGGGCGCAGAGAACGTGACGGTGTTGACCTTGCCGGGGGGGCCAATCGGCAGCGCCGGCCCGCTGCTCAGCACGCGCGCCTTTGTATTCAGCACGGTCTCTTCGCCCAACCAGCAGCGGCTGGCGGTCGAATTGGCAAAGTTCGTGACCAACTCGGAACAGAGCGGGCGCTTGATGCGCCTGGCAGGACATGTGCCTGCCAACACGCGCGTGCGCATCAACGCGCGGCTCAATCCGATTGCCGCAGCCTTTGCCACCCAGGCGCGCAACGCCGTGCCTACGCCGACGCGGCCCGAGTATGAGGCGGTCATGCGCTTGGGCAACGAGGCCTATTCGCGAGTGCTGGAAGGGGGCGAGTCGCCTGCCGATGTGGCATTTGCGCTCACGAACACCATCAACGAAGCCAATGGCTTTGCCGTCAGCAGTGAGCCGGTCTACGCCTGCACTGGGCTGGGCACGGTGCGCTTGGCACATACCTGGGAGAGTGAGGAGGAGCAGGCTGCGTTGGCGGAGTTGGTAACGCGCTTCCGGCAGATTTGCCCGCTCATCATCGTTGAGTTGGAGCAAACGGACGTCATACGTCTGCGCGAGAGCTTCTTGAACAATGAGCCGGGGATTCGCCCGACCTTTGCGCTGGTCTCCCAGGCGACGTTGCGTTTTCTAAGCCAGGAACCGGGCTTGCTCAAGAACATGACCACGGTGGTGACGGCAGACACGTTGCAGAAGTTCCGGCCCGGTGGGCTGGATGCGATGCGAGTGCAAGGAAGCCTGTATGGGATTCCGCTGAACCTCAACGTGGACGCGCTCTACTATAACCGGCGACTGGTGAGCGCCCCCGCGCAGACGCTGGACGACCTGCGCACCCAAGCCGCCGAGGGGATTCCCATTACGTTGGATACGCGTTTCGTGCGCGCCTTTTGGGGCGTGGGGGCGTTCGGCGGGCAGCTCTTCGACCCAGAGAATCGGGTGATCCTGGACCAAGGAGGCTTGGCGGAGTGGTTGATGTGGCTGCGCGAATCGCGCGATGCCTACGGAATTCGTCTGAGCGACGACGGAGACGAACTGCGCGAGCGTTTCATCAGTGGGCAATCGGCCTACTACGTGGGCGGCCCGCAGGAGCTGGCGGAACTGCGCCGGGCGCTGGGCGAGGATACGTTGGGGGTAGCGCCCTTGCCGGCGGGACCCGGCGGCGACGCGACACCCTTCGCCCAAGTGCGCGGCTTTGTCTATCGTGAGAGCGCCGGGGATGCGCTGATCAATCTGGCGCGGCTCTTTGCCCGTTATGCCACGGACCCGGAAGCGCAGACCTATCTGATGGAGACGGTGGATAAGGTTCCGGCGCATGCGACGGTCCCGCTGCCTGCGGACAGCGCGTTTGCCGTTTTCGCCGAGCAGTTTCAGGCCGGGCGGATCGTGCCCAACATGCCTGCGTGGACGACGGTCGAGCAGATGGGTGACGCCCTCTATACCCGTGTGTTGGTGGATGGTGAGGACCCGGTTGTGGTAGTGGCGGAGGTGACCGCGCAGATCAACGCGGCCAATGGCATTGCTCCGTTGGCGCCGACACCCGCCCCTGTACCGGCGGCGGAAACGCCGGCGCCGGAGGAAGAGGAGGACGAGCCGGTGTCACCCATCGTGCCGGAGGAAGGGAGGTAACACGCCATGATTGACCCACGCATGCAGGCGTTGCTGGAACAGTTCGAGACGATTCTGCTCATTTTGGAGCGGCCCGTCGTGCAGCGCCAGTTGGCGGCGTTCATGTTGATCTTCCTGATCTCTTGGCTGTTGCCCGCACCGTTGGGCACGTTGCTCAATCGTCTGATCGCCAAGCAGTCCGACACGATTCGCCGACGCCGCGAGCAAGGGTTGCCGGTGGTGTTGTGGCGTGCCCGCTTTCTGCGCTGGGCGCGCGGGGCACAGATGCTGCTCTTTCCGGTAGTCGGCTTGGTGGTGAGCCAACTGACCATCGGGTACTTTACCGGAGAGGGCTGGCAGGCCGGTCTGTTGGAGCGGTTAGCCCAGGTCTTTTGGTTGGTGTTGGCCTACCGGCTGATTGCCAGCCTGATGATGGCTTTTCTCGCGCCGGAGACGGCAACGCTTTATCAGCGCCGCTTTGTCATCCCGATTGTGGTGATCCTGGTAGGTTTTGTGGTCGGCACGGGCTTGGCTGGGACATTTCCGATTTTCACGATTGAACTGGTGACGGTGCTGGAGACGCCCATCACGCTGCGCACGCTGGCGGTGGCGGCTGTGGTCTTCTATCTCTTCCTGGCGCTTTCGTGGATTGTGCAAGACCTGTTGTCTCATGTGGTCCTGCCGCGCGCGCAAGCCGGGGCAGGCGTCGCCGGGACGGTACAGGTGGTCAGCCGCTATACCATTGTGGGGATGGGCCTGATGGCTGGGCTGAGCACGCTGGGCTTTAACCTGTCGGCGCTGGCGATTATCTTCGGCGGTCTGTCGGTGGGGATCGGCTTCGGCTTGCAGGAGTTGGTGGCGAACTTCATCAGCGGGTTGTTGCTGCTCTTCGAGCGCACGCTGCGCCCGGGGGATGTGATCGAGGTGGGCGGGCACCGGGGTACGGTCAGCCAGCTGCGGATGCGCGCTACTGTGCTGCGCACGATTGACAACGTAGAGGTCTTTGTGCCCAACAAGACGTTGTTGACCTCCAGCGTGGCGACCTATACGCACACCAACCGGATGGTGCGACGCACGATCCGCGTCGGGGTGAGCTATAAGAGTGACCCGCAGCTGGTGCGCGATATCTTGACCGATGTGTTGCACAGTCACGGCCTGGTGCTCAAGGACCCGCCCCCGGCGGTCTTTTTCACGGGTTTCGGTGAGTCGAGCCTGGATTTCGAGGTGGCATTTTGGGTTGCGGATATCGCACGCGGGTTGCAGACCTCCAGCGACCTGCATTTCATGATCTTCCGCGAGTTTGAGCGCCATGGCATCGAGATTCCGTTCCCACAGCGGGACTTGCATTTGCGCAGCGCGCAGGGGATGCCCTTGGACCGTTTGGCCGAGCGGCTGGCGGCGGCGGATCATCGCAACGGCGAGTCGCCTGCGCAGCCGGAGAATACACCCGGCGCGGCTGACAAACTGCCGGCGCATGATGCCGTAGAGGGAGAGCGTGTGCGCGCGCCGGCGGTGAAACCGAACTTGCCGGGGTAGGTGGAGGGGGCTGCCCTGCACCGGACCCGCGGCAATCGGGTTGGCGCAAGGAGGAGGACGCCATGTCCAGGGTTGAGCAGGTGCGTGCGTTGACTTTCGATGTGTTCGGCACCGTGGTGGATTGGTATGGCTCCATCGTGGCGGAGGGCGCGGCTTTGAGCCGTGCTACGGGGACGGCGGTGGATTGGCCCGCGTTTGCCCTCGCCTGGCGCGCCGGCTATCAACCGGCAATGCAGCGTGTCCGCACAGGAGAAGTGGGGTGGACAAAACTGGACGATCTGCACCGGCAAATCCTGGACGGCTTGCTTGTGCAGTTCGGGATCACCGGGCTGGATGAAGCGACTGTCGCCCACTTGAATCGGGTATGGCACCGGTTGCTGCCTTGGCCCGACAGCATCGGCGGGCTGGGGCGGTTGCGCGGCCGTTTTATCGTGGCGGCGCTCTCCAACGGCAATATGGCGCTGCTGGTGAATATGGCGAGGCGTGCCGGGCTGCCGTGGGATTGTATCCTTTCGGCGGAACTCATGCGCCGTTATAAGCCCGACCCTGCGGTCTACACGGGTGCGGCTGAGTTGCTGGGGCTGGCGCCGGAGCAGGTGATGATGGTGGCGGCGCATCCGTTGGATTTGCTCGCGGCTGCCGAGGTAGGGATGCGCACCGCGTATGTGCCGCGACCGCTGGAATACGGCCCCAGCGGTGCAACAGAGACGACCTCATTCGCAGCCGATCTGATCGCTACCGACTTGCATGAGTTAGCCGACCGCTTGCTGGGTGTGTAGGCTTCGCAAGCCTGAGCGCCCTCTCAATTTGCGCGAGCCGCGCTTTCTGCTATCATGCCCCCGGACGACGGGCGGCGCTTGTGCGCTGCGCAGATTGATCACATCATGCTGCTGCGTCTGGCGGAGTGCGGCGCGCGGTGCGAAGATAGGAAGGGAGTAACGCGTATGTTGAAGCGAGAAATCCTCAAAAAGGAAGGGCAGGTCAAGGTTACGTTTGTGATTCCCCATAACCCGGAACAACCGCGTGTTTGGGTGGTCGGCGATTTTAACGGGTGGGACCCCACTGCGACGCCCCTGGTGAAGCGGGCGAACAATACGCGCAGCGCCAGTGTGGCGCTAAAGCCGGGACGCTATGCCTTTCGCTATTACACCGCCGACGGCGAATGGTTCAACGATGCCGATGCCGATGCGTTTGAGGTGAATGAGCACGGCACCCACAACGCGATTGTGGTGGTCTGATGCGCTTCGACGATACGATCCTCACACCCGACCCGGAACGCCGCGGGCGGATAGTGCGTGTGCTGGAAGCGGCGTTGGCAGCCGTGGACCCCGCAGCGGCGACCCAAGCGGTCCTGGCGCGCAACGGCGACCTGTTGACCGTGGCAGGCACGCGCTATGATCTCAACCGCTACCGCCGGCTGATCGTGCTGGGCGCGGGGAAAGCCGGCGCGCCCATGACCCAAGCCGTGGAGGCCGTGCTGGGCGACCGCATCCATGCCGGGCTGGTGGTGGTGAAGGATGGGCATGGCGGCCCGACCCAGACGGTGGAGATTGCGGAGGCGGGGCATCCGCGACCGAATGCCGCGGGCGTGCGCGCCGGTGAACGTATTATGGCGCTGGCACAGGAGGCGGGTCAGGATGATCTGGTGATCGCGCTGCTTTCAGGCGGCGGCTCCGCACTCTTGGTGGCTCCTGCGCCTGGCTTAACGCTGGATGACCTGCAAGGGCTGACCGATGCGTTGCTGGCGTGCGGCGCGACGATCCATGAAGTAAATTGTCTGCGCAAACATTGCGAGAGTCTCAAGGGAGGACAACTGGCACGACTGGTAGCGCCGGCAACGTTGATCACCCTTGCCTTGAGCGATGTGGTGGGTAGCCCGCTGGATGTGATCGCCAGCGGGCCGACCGTGCCCGACGCGACAACCTGGGACGATGCGTGGGCCATTGTGCGTCGCTATGACCTGGAGGATAAACTTCCCGCGGCGGTGGTACGCCGCCTGAAAGCCGGGCTGGCGGGAGAGATTCCCGACACGCCCAAAGCGGGCGACCCGGCTTTTGCCGATAGCCGCACGCTGGTGGTGGCGGATAATCGGGTGGCTGCGCTGGCGGCGGCGCGCATGGCGCGCGAAGTGGGCTATGCGCCGCTGTTGCTGACCACGTATTTGGAAGGTGAAGCCGCGCAGGTGGCGCGGGTAGCGGTTGCGTTGGGGCGCGAGGTGTTGGCACACGGGGAGCCGGTTGCGCCGCCGGCATGTCTGATCTTGGGCGGCGAGACCACGGTGACGCTGGGCGAACGGCCCGGCAAGGGGGGGCGCAACCAGGAGCTGGCGCTGGCTGCCGGGATTGCCCTGCGCGATGAGCCTGCCATTACGGTGGTTTCATTGGCGACCGACGGCACAGACGGCCCTACGGACGCCGCGGGAGGAATCGGCGACGGCGGCACGGTGGCGCGCGGGCGCGCCGCCGGGCTGGATGCGGAGCACGCGCTGCGTAGGCACGATGCTTACCCTTTCCTGGCAGCGACGCATGATCTGCTGTTGACCGGCCCCACCCAAACCAACGTCAACGATTTGGTCTTTGTCTTTGTGGAAAAGGCAGCCGTGGGGTAGGGGTGTTATCGGTTGCCCGCACAGGCGCCGAGGACTGCGAACGATACTCATAGGACATCGTAGAGAAGAAGTGCGCCGGGAGGTGACCCCCCGGCGCACTGTTGTGGTGAAGCAGTTTTGTCCGCGAGCCGGACAGGTTGCCGGTTCAGTCGGAGAGGCCCAGGTCGTCACCGGCGACGCGCGCGATCTGGGGCACGGGCTGGTGATAGGTCACCGGGGTTACCAATTCGTCTACCAGGTCGCGGGTCTCCACAACGTTGAGCTTCTCATAGAAGAAGCGGAATTGGTCTTCCAGCGCGGCGTAAAGCGCCTCGCGCGCGGCGGCGTCCAGCGCCCACAGCTCGGGCTTGAAGGGGCCGAGGGCCTTTTTGCGCGTGCTGTAATAGAACTGGGCGTCGGTCTGGTTGGGCTTGCGCTCGTCCGCGGTGGCGACATCCAGGAAGCGATAGATGCGGTCGCGCAGCGCGGCGGGGAAGGCCGGGTGGTCCAGGAAGAGATTCTGGAAACCGGTTGCGAGGTGGATTTCCAGGGTTTCGACCTCCGGGAATTTGTGGAAGTACTCTTCCGGGAGGGTGCTGGCGCCATGTTGAACGGCGCCGCCTGCGCCGTGGTAGCGGGCGCGCTCGCCCAGCACAGCCAGCGTATCGAAGTCTACCGCGACCTTCTTGATGGTGCCGTCGGGCAGGACGATACCGCCGTGGCTGGTACCGGTCTGGACGCTGACTTTGGAGAGTCCGGCGAGGTTATCGCCCAGTTCGGCGAGCGCCTTTTTATAGCCGCCCATGTAGGCGTCTAGCTCTTCGGGCGTGGAGTTCTTCTCGCCCACTTCGCCGATTTCACCGCCCAGACTGATGGTGACGCCTGCGGGTTCGAGGCTGCGGGCGTAGGCAGTCAACTCCGCCGAGCGCAGGTAGTTGTGGTATTGCTGTTCGTCCAGCGACTCCGGCTCCAGGGTAACCAGGGTGCTGGTATCAATGTCAATGTTCCAGAAACCGGCAGGGATGGCTTCCGCCATGAGGTCCTTGACTTCCTGGATGGCGCCCTCTGGGTTTTTCTTGTAGGTGGAGGCTTTGACCTGGAAGTGGTCGCCCTGGAAGAAGAGCGGTCCGTCGTAACCTTCTTTGATGGCTGCGGCGATGAGCGCAGTGGTGAACTCCGCGGGTTTCTGGTCGGTATAGCTCATCTCGCTGCGCGCGATCTCGAAGATGAAGGCGCCGGTGTTGGTTTGCTTGGCGGCGCGGATCGCGGCTCGGCCCGTCTCATAGGTGGTGAAGCGGATGTTCATCGCCGGGACGGTGCGTCCATGCCAGGTGTTGGAGGCGCGGGCGATATAAAATTCATGGATGCTGGCAGGCTTGGCGCCCAGGGCTTGGCCGATCTCCCAGATCAGCCAGCGAGCATAGCTTTTGACCGGCTCGGCGCCGAAGACAGCATCGCGCACCAGTTGGTCAATGACGCCGGCGCGCAGGGCCTCGGCGTCGAGAATCTCCACTTTGCCGTGGGCGACGCCCACGCTGCCCGTGAGGGACTTGCGTAGTTCGTACAGGGATTCGTGAATCATGGGTGTGCGTCCTTTGGAACGGAGGGCCGTCTAGTAGAGGAACATGGGTTTGCCGAGCACGTTGCGGACTTTGGGCCGGTATTCTTTGACGTCGTAGAGTTCGTCTACATCAACCCGCTTGATGCCGCTGGTGACGGTGCTCATGGGAATGTGGGTATAGGTCCCGTCGCGCAAGGCGACCATGCGCCCGCTTGCGCCGGAGATAATCAGGTCCATCGCCAAGTTGGCAAAGTTGACCGCGCACATGAGGTCCAACGCGTCGGGCGCGCCGGAGCGCATGAGGTAGGAGAGCTGCTGGTAGATGATTTCCTCGCCGGTGATCTTTTTGATGGCTTCACCGGTGATCATGCCGATGCCGCCCAGCTTTTGATGACCGTAGGCGTCCTGCTCGCCATACTGGACAACCTTGCCGCCGACCATGTGCGCGCCCTCGCTGATGGTGACCATGGCGTAGTTGCTGGGGTTGTCGCGCTTGTCTTGCATGAGCAACTCGGCGAGGCGCTCCGGGTCGAAGGGGACTTCGGAGATGATGGCGCGGTCCACGCCGGAGAGGTAGGAGCTGATGAGGCTGGTTTCTCCGCTGTTGCGCCCGAACAGTTCGATGACGGCGATGCGCTCATGGGAGCCGGTGCTGGTGCGCAGCTGATGGATAAACTGGACACTGCGGGTTACGGCGGTGCTGAAGCCGATGCAGTAGTCTGTGCCGTAGACATCGTTGTCCATGGTCTTGGGGATGGCGATGACCGGGAAGCCCTCGCTGTGCAGCCGCTCGCCGTAGCTGAGCGTGTCGTCGCCGCCGATGGGAATTAGGCGGTCAATGCCCAGGAATTCCAGGTTTTTGAGCACGTGGGGGGTAAAGTCGCGTGGGCGCGGGTCTTTGGCTTCGGCGTCCGGGTGTTCGGGGTCGCGCAAGAAGGCAGGCACATCCTTGGGCTTGACTTTGCCGGGATTGGTGCGGCTGGTGTGGAGAAAGGTGCCGCCGGTGCGGTCAATGGTGCGGACGACTTGTTTGTCGAGCGGTTGGGTGTGACGGGCGACACTGGCGGGGTCGTCGCGGTTGAGTTCCAACAAACCGCCCCAGCCGCGGCGGATACCGATGACCTCGTGGCCCTCGTCTACGGCGCGATAGACCACGGCTTTGATACAGGGATTGAGACCGGGGACATCACCGCCGCCGGTCAGGATACCGATTCGCATCGTACGAACTCCTTGACGATAGAGCGGAAATAGCGCGACATAATTTGGGGGCCGCATAAAGCGGCGGTATAAGCGCCCAGCCGGAAAAGGCAGGCGCGCGATCGCCATTCACATAAGTATAGCATAGCGCCGAATTGTCCCCCTAGCGGGCGACTTTGGTGGTGGAATGAGACGCACCCGGCTGATTGCGCGCCATCATGCGCGCAATCGGACGCAGATTCATCCACCACTGGTGCTTGGGGCGTTGGAACTTTTCGTCTGCCATGCGCATGATGTCGTCCAGCGGTGTGGCGCGCAGTTCGCCCGCGACTTGACCGAGACCCAGCGCGACGGAGTCGGGGTCACCGCTCGTGTAGGCTTCTTCGATGAGGGTGACGGCGCGCGAGGCCATGCGCGCGGCAAGCGTGCGGTCGAAAGGCCGCGGGTCACCGCCCTGCTGGAGATGGCCCAGCACCGAGATCCGGACATCAAAGAGGTCGCCCCCCTCCTCCTCGAAGAGCGCGGCGAGGAACTCGGTGGTATAGAGCGGGTTGGCGTTTTCGTTGCGGATGGCGAGACCGAGACCCTTGCCTGCGCTGAAGCCCTCGCGCAGGAGGTCAATATCCTGCTCCAGGTCCTTGAGACGCACCCCTTCCTCGTGCAGGTAGACGCGTTCCGCGCCGGTGGCGATGGCGCTCATGAGCGCCAGGTAGCCGCAATAGCGTCCCATGACTTCCACCACGAAGACGCGACTGG
>CAKZVN010000234.1 GCA_937922105.1 uncultured Litorilinea sp. | reverse complement strand
TCATAGTAAAAGCCGGTATCAATGGGCGGCCCGATGGCAATTTTGGCGTCGGGATACAGCTCCAAGACAGCTTGCGCCATGACATGGGCCGCGCTGTGGCGAATGCGATAGAGCCAGTCTTGTTCTGCTTGGGCTTGCTCGGCCTGCGCTTGTCCGGCTTGTGCTTGTTCACTCATGATTCGTTGCCTTTCACCTGCTCGTATCCCCGTGTAGAGGTGATGCTCGTCCTTCCGTGCCGCCGTGCGTTGTGCGCGCCGCCGGTCTCCTATAGGCTACGGGTGGGGCTTGGCGCCTTGAGCGTCCGTCTCGACGGCTGCCCCGCCCAACCAGGCAGCCGTCCATCGAATCAGCAGCAGCAACTGCGCCATCCCCTTCGCCGCCGGGGCAGGGCGTATCCATTCGCCCGCGCGATGGGCGTCGCCGCCTTCGGTCACACCCAAACAGACCGCCGGAATTCCGCGACTCAAGGGCACGTTGGCATCGGTGCTGCTGATGCGCAGATCGCCGCTATCGCGCACCCCCAACGCCTCCAGCACCGTCTGCGCGGCGACCACCAGGGGATGATCGGCAGCAATTTCGCCAGGGGGCCGGTCGCCGATCAACTCAGCGCGCACCTTCACCCCGCGACGCTGCCACTTGGGCGCCTGGTAACTCGCCACAATCACCGACACCTGCTCCACTATCCGCGCCAGCGCCGCGGTCTCCTCGCTGCGCAAGTCCAGTTCCAACCAGGCATGTTGGGCGATGGTATTCACCGAAGTCCCGCCCATCAAGCGCCCGATATTGAAGGTCGTGCGCGGGGATTCGGGCGGGCGCAGCCGGGTCAGTTCCGCAGCCAACAGCACAAGGGTGTGTAGCGCGCTGGCAGCGCCGAAGTCGCTCCAGCTGTGCCCCCCCGGCGCATCCACCGCAATGCGATAGCGCCGCGACCCTAACCCGCGGTGGACGATGCGCCCCAGCCCCATGCCCTCGATCACCAACACCGCGCCCAGCTGCGCCTGCAAGCGATCCACTGCGGCGCGCATCCCGACCAAATCGCCCAGCCCCTCCTCACGGCTGTTGGCGACCAACCAAATGTCCACCGGTGGCGCGGGAAGACGGCGCAGGTCGTCCGCCAGCATCAAGAGCGCGGCAACGCCGGTGGAGTTATCACCGATACCCGGGCCGTAAATGCGCCCGCCGGTCTCGTCCCGGCGCACGGTCAGGTCCACGTCATGTCCAAAGACCGTATCCGTGTGCGCGCTGAGCAAGAGCGCACGCTGCGTCGAGCGACCCGGAATGCGCGCATAGACATTGGCAACCTCGTCCGTGCTGACGTCCGCCAACCCGGCAGCCTGCCAACGCGCTGCGATCCACGCGGCGCGGGCTGCTTCGTCTCCGGTGGGCGCAGGAATCTGCTGGATGGCGATTGCCAGTTCGCTTAACTCGGCAACCCGGTCTGCGTAGCTCGCGACAACCGCTTCCACCTCCGGTTCAACGCCGATGCCCGCGGGTATCACTCCCATCTCTTTTCCCATTTCCCCATTTGTCCTCTTGGTCGCGCCGGGCGCACATGGGCCGGACAACCCAACAAAAAACCTCGTCCCGGCATGGGACGAGGCAATGCCCGCGGTTCCACCCACGTTGTCTTGTCCGGCGCCGGCAACGGCGCGGTCAAAACCACTCGGCAGCCGATAACGGAGCCAACCGGAAGCGATTACCAACCCGTGCCACGGGTTTTCGCCGCTCCACTCACGGGTGGTCTTCGGAAGCAACCTGTGTCACGGCTTGCAGCCTGGGGCCGTCACTCTCTGGACAGGCGACCGCTTCCTACTCTCCCGCTCAACGCGTTGAGAATCTTAGGACCTGGCATCACGCCAATGGTCAGCGCCCGGCGCATTGCCGGGCGTCAGTGGGAGATACTGGACTTGAACCAGTGACCTCTACGATGTCAACGTAGCGCTCTAGCCAGCTGAGCTAATCCCCCGAAGCGCATAGGTTCTTACAGTATAGCACGCAGAGAGCCTGCCGCCAAATTCCTAGTTCGGGAAAATGTAGCCCGTCGGTCCGCTGCTCATGCCCGGCAGGTCGCCCTGCGTCGCTACCATGTGGCGCAAGAGCAAGGTTTCATAGGTCAGGAGGCTGCGCTCCCGCTCCAGCATCTCCGGCACGCCTGCCGTTTCCAGCAATTCTTGCTTGGCATGGTTGTTGACCTGCAAGGCGATTGCCACCAAATAGGCAAGCGTCAGCGGGTCTTCGGGCAGGCGGTCCAGCTTCAACTCGGTTTCGCTGGCTTTGCTCAGCAGTTCCACATACTCGATCACCTTGGGCCGCACTCGATGCGCCATCTCCACCGCCGCGCGTGTATTGCCGTTGACCGCAGGGAAGTGGGTCACTTTGGCGCTCAGGTAGCTGTGGCTGTGGTCCAACTCCAGGATGCGGAAGCGCTGCGTGCCCACTGTGGTGATATTGTAGCGCCCATCCTCCAAATGCTCGGTGCGCACGATGCGCGCCGCCGTTCCCACCAAATAAGGTCGCGCCGGGCCGCCTACTTCCGCGCCTTCGTGGATCAACACCACGCCGAACGGAATCTTCTCCTCCAGACAGCGCCCGACCATCTCCCGATAGCGTGGCTCAAAAATGTGCAACGGTAAGACCATGCCCGGAAAGAGCACCACATTCAGCGGGAACAGCGGCATGTTCATGGTGGATGTTCTACGCCCTTCCCGGTGTTCACTCTCCGCGCGATTGCTTAGATTCACTGCCCGACTCCTCATATCCCTAAGCCGGTGCGCCGTCCGGGGAGCGGCAATCATTCGCCCTCGTCATCTCCCTCCGGAAGTGCCGCCGGATCAACCTTCATCAATTCACGCATTACCGTGGTGGCATAAGCGCCTTTGGGCAAGCTGAAGCCCACGGTCAACCCGACTGTGTTGCCTGCGCCATCGAAAGCGGGCGCCACAGTCAACTCCGGGAGCAACAAGCGCCCCAGGCGTCGCGTTCCCTCGACGCGTGCTGCAGCCAACTGCTCCAGCGTCACCGGCGACTCCGCCAAGACCGCGGCTTCCAGTTCGCCGGCAGGTCCACTTGCCGCCCACATTTTCGGCCCATACATGGGCGCGGTAAAGCTAATCTCGTGCGCTGTGTAGCGGGGCTGCTCCGTGGCGACATCCACCACCTCAAACATGCCGCCGGTCGCGTACTTCTTGGCAATGTCTCCCTGCAACAAGCGGTCGAACAAGCCTTCGGTAATGCGCCGCGCCAAATAGCGATTGCAGAGATCGCTCTGCACCGCCGCCACCAAAAAACGCCGCAACCAACGTCCTTTGCGCCCCTCGCGGCCCGCCAAGACCTCCAAACCTTGCCGGACATTCGTCCCCGTCGAGCCGAAGCGTTGCGGTCCGAAATAGTTGGGCACGCCGGTGGTCGCCAGCCGCGCCGCAATGGCTTGCACGCGCCGGATCGCCTCCTCGACCTCCACAGCCAAGTGGGTCACCGTAATGGTGAAGCGGTTGCCCAACAGATGACCGGGGCGCAGTTTGTTGGCGTGAAACTTGGCCCAATGCACCTCCACCGGCAAGTTCTCGCGGATGCGCGCCAGCGCTTCGTCGGCGTAGCCCGCCGGACGGAAGCCCACATTCAAACTGAAGGTTTGCGTGGTGCGCGCGGCTTTGTCTTTCATCCCGGCAAAGCTCACCGCGCCACGGCCCAACCCGAACAGACGCTCCAACTGCGTCTGCACATCCTGTGTTGTTAAACCGACTTTGGTCAGGCGCACATACAAGTGCTGCCCCTCGCCCACCGGCTCGTAAAGTGGCAACTCCTCCACCACGAAATGGTCCGGCGTCGCCCGCAATTCCCCGCCGATACCCGGCAAGTCGTAGCTGATGGTCGGCAAATCAAGGCTTGGTAAAGAATCTAGCATGAGGGTTGCCATTGTGCAGGAAGAAATGTTCCAAAGCGGCACGCGCGGACAAGCCGGTCCGGTCACCAAGAGTCGCCCAGGGCTATGAAATCATGCCCCCTCAAGGGGACTTGAGGAGATGGTTAGCCCGCTTGAGCGGGCGTGCTTGGTAGCCGGGGGTTACCCTCCGGCGGTCGCCGGAGAAACCGTCCTGCCGCTGCCCTTGTCGTTGAGAAAGATCGTGCTGTAACAAAAGGGAGTCCCCACAGTTCCTGCGGGACGGAAGCCCACCGCCGTCGCCCAGCGCCGCACCAACGGTCCGGGGGCATAGGCCGGATCCGGCAGTTCCTCGCTCACGACCAAACGCCCACCCGGCTTCAACACGCGGCGCACCTCCTCCAGCGCAGCCTCGCGGGCGGGTAGCTCGCCGATCACCGCCACCATC
>CAKZVN010000233.1 GCA_937922105.1 uncultured Litorilinea sp. | reverse complement strand
GACCGCGTCGCCCTAGTCGCCTTAGGCTCCCCCAACGAATACGGCGTCACCCGCTATCTCCGCGAGATCACGACCGAATCCTCTAACACCAGCGGGCTGACCTATGGCGACGGCTCGCTCTGGCTGGCAGCCAATGGTCCCGGCACGCTCTGGCGCGACCTCCGCCCCACCGACGCGGCCAAAGGCGACATTCTGCGCGTCGATCCCACCGACGGGCGCACGCTGGCGCGCTACCAGGTTCCCGACGGTGGCGGCGTCCACGGCATCGAGTATGACCCCTTCGAGCCGGGCATCCTCTGGGTCACCACGCTCAAGTCCCAGACCTTGAGCAAAGTCGCCATTGACGGCTGGCAGGTCGTCCACACCATCCCGCTGCCCTATCATCGCGCCCACGGCGTCATCCGTGTGCCCGACGGTATCTGGGTCGTCTTCACCAGCGACCGCGCCATCCTCAAACTGGACCTCCGTGACGGGCACGAGTTGGCGCGCATCACCATCCCCGCCGACCAGCCGGAGCCGCACTGTCTGACGCGCGACGGTGACGACTTCCTCTACTGCGACGCCACCTCCGGGGCCATCGCGCGCATCAGCGCGCCCGGCTTGCTGCCCTAAGTCGTCGCGTTGCTCAGCGGGACGGCAACTGCCAGAGTTTGGCTGCCGTCCCGCCCAAGATCGCATCCACGTCGGCAGCCGTCAGAAACGGCAACCCCTCACGAATCAAGCGCAGCTCATCCGCCAGGCTCAGCCAACCATGCTTCTCGCGATGCGCGCCGGGATAGCCCGTTCCCCAGATGGTGCGCCCCGCGCCGAACGCGTCCCACAAGCGCCGGATGAACGGATGCACGTCGGTAAACGGGAACGGCTGCTGCGAGCGCCCCTTGACATCCGACAGCTTGAACAGTACATTGTCAAAGCGCGCCAATTCCACGATGGGGTCAAAGGCTTCCGGCGGCGCGGTCACGTCGGGATAGCCCATGTGATCAATGATCAGCCGCAAGTGCGGATAGGCCGCGGCAATCGCTGCAATCTGGTCTGCATCCCGCGCGCGGGTGTGGAATTGGATCACCACATCCAGCGCAGCCAATTCCTCCCACAGCGCAGCGTTTTGCGGGCGCAACAGCACCTTTTCATCCGGGTAATACATGGGATGAAAACGAAAGCCGGCTAGCCCGCGCTCACGCACCCAGTAGCGTGCCAGGCTTGCATTGTCCGCTGCCAGCGGGTCCAGCAACCCGTGCCCCACAAAGCGGTCAGGATAACGCGCCACACTGTCGGCGATATAGCCGTTGTCCCACGTGGACCAACTGGTCTGGACCAGCACCGCCCAATCCACGCCGTTGGCATCCATGTCCGCCAGCAATTCTTCCGCCGTGCCTCGCTCGGTGGGCAGCGTCGTCCATCCCGGCGCGGTCGGGCCGATGGGATAGCGCGGCGGATCAATCTCCCAAATGTGTACGTGTGTATCAACAATCATGGCTGGGCCGCTATCGAATCATGCCGCGCGCATAGATGGGCCAGACCGCCTCGACCACGCCCTTGCGCACCGCCACCATCTCGTCATGCTCGTTGACACAAGGACACGGATGCACCGGGATGACCTGCACACGCTCGCCGATCTCCGGCTTCACCGCGCACGCCGACACATCCACATGCCCGTGCTCCTCCGACGCGCCGTAAAAGCGCGCCTCCGGGTACTCCACCAAGTATCCCATGCTCACCCCGCGGTCGGTCTGCAAGGTCGACGCGCTCAGGGTCTTGCTACCCGCGTCCAAGATGACACGGTTGGGCGTCGGCTTAGAGATCACCGTCGCCTGGACGCGCAACGCGCATTGTTCCACCGTATGCCGCCCGGCGCGCAGATGCCCCTCGCCCCCGGTGGGATACTCACCAATGCGATACTCGGTCAATTCCGGCAACAGGTGCGCCTCGAAGGCATGGCGCGTGCTGCCGCCGCTCACGATCTCGCGCGCGAGACCTGCCTTGTCGAAAAGCGCAATTGTCTCCTGCAAGATTGGTCGCACCGCGGGCGGCGTGGGATAGCCCATGAAGCCGCGCAACTCCAGACCCGGCAGGCGGTCAATGTGTTGCGCCAGTTCGGTTGCCCCCGCAGGCGTCGCCACCCCGGTACGCTCCATCCCGCACTCCACCTCCACAATCACGCCCAGCGTGATCCCGGCGCGCTGGGCCGCGTCGGACAGCCCCTCCACCGTATAAGCCGAATCCGCCGCCACCGTCACCCGCGTGCGCTTTGCCAACGCCACCAAGCGCTCCAACTTCGCCTTGCCCACGATGTTGAACGGGATCAGAATGTCCACCGCCAGCCCACAATTGACAAAGACTTCGGCCTCGCTCACCTTCTGGCAAGTCAACCCAATCGCGCCGTGGGCCATCTGCATCGCCGCAATGGCTGCGGTCTTGTGCGTCTTGATATGCGGGCGCAACCCAATCCCATGTTGTGTGAAATAGGCTTGGTAGCGCGTCAGATTCTCCTCCAGCGCATCCAGGTCAATCGTCAACGTCGGTGTATCCAGTTCTTCCACTCGCATGCCGCTCTCCTTGCCTCCCAATCGCGTTCCATACGCTAATCAATTGTCCACAAACCCAACACGCTGCGAAGACGCTCAATCCCAGGGCAGGTCCAGGCGCGGCTGCGCGCCATAGCGCGCCATGCGCAGCGTTACCCGCCCGCCACAGCCTGCCGCCAATCGCACCGTGCACCACGTCCCATTGACCGGAAGAGTGCGCCTGTCAATCTCAGCGTCCAGAATACGATGCTCTCCATAGCCGCCACCCTGAATCACCACGCTCTTTGCGCGCGTCGGGTCCAGATTGACCAGCATCACCGTGGCGGACGTGGCATCCATCTGCTCCACCAGCGCGGCAACACCCAACGGCAAGCCCGCCCGCCTACGCTGCGGGTCGAAGTAGCGCACGCGTGCTTGCAGCGGGAAAGCTGCATTCCCCGTGGGCAAACCGCCCAGCATCAAGCGCACCAGCGTTCCCACCGTCGCCGGGTTATAGGGATTCGGGTTATCCGAAAGCCGCGTGTCCGGCGTCAGCATCTCCTTAGTGATCCCCTCTTGCACCCGGCTACGGATGGTCTCGAAGTCCGCGCGCAGCGCCTCGTGGGGATAGCCGGGGCTCTCGCCGTGTAAGAAGCGCACCCACGGATCGTCCGCCACACGCGCCCGATCCTGCTCGCGCATGGACCAGTAATAGAGGTCCAGCGCCCCGTGCAAGTAGCGGTCGGGGCGATAGTGATACCAGCCGTCGTCGCCATACATATGGGGATAGCACGGCACACCGTCAATCACGCGCATCTGCCCGTTGATCTGGTCCAACATGGCGCCCCACGCGTCCACATAGCGCATATCGCCGCTCACCAAAATCGCGTTGCCGAAGCCGCGATAGCCCCAATGCACCAGGTTGCGGTGCGCCTTTTCGCCCGTCTGTGGAACTGTCACGGTGAAGCCCCAGCCGTAGACGCCGCCCCACCACTTGCCGCCGCACTCGCCGCCCAGCGTGCCGTCCAGCCCCACATTCGAGGGGATGATTCCGCCATTGGCCTGCATCCGCTTCAGCCATGCATCGCAATAGCCCAACAGCCACTCGCGATACTTGGCTTCGCCGCTCAGCATGTATGCGTTGAGAATCAGGCTCGTCGCGCCCATGTTGAGCGGGTGATCGCCCGCCACATCGTTGTACTCCTCGAAATGTGCCAGCATCTCGGCGTAGTTGCGCTCGCCGTGCAAGAGCACAAAGCGATTCTCCACCTCCAACGGGTCGCCCGCCCAATCCACTGCGGTCGCCTTGCGCAGCATCGGCCCGCGGCTACCGTTGAACATGCTGCGAATGATGCGTCGCTCCGGGTCATAGTTAGGCGCGCCGGGGTCCTCGCCCATGTAGAAGCCCGCATAACGGCGCACGCGCTTGGCGAAGCCCTCGGCATAGTCGCTGCCCAAGCCGCCCAGCCCGGCTAAGCCCAACAGATTGAACACCGACATGGACTCGCCGTTGTGCAACCAGTCGCACATGGTGGGAAATTCTTTGTAATACATCCCATCACGGGCAAAGGGCACCTCGGTGGTTTTGGCCTCGGTATACTGGCGCAGATGCCCTTCCCAAGCCCGGATGCACATCGCCAACAGATCGTCGTCGCCGCCCAGGGCATAAAGCACGGGCCAGTCGGTGAGATTCTCGATGGCGTCGTCCGGTCCGTCGTCGCCGCCCCAACGCGGTACACACTTCAGATAGCCGCGCTCATCGAAATAGTAATCGAAAAAGCGCCGGCACGCCGCGCTGTTGGCAGCCAACAACTCGCGCTGGAGCAATGCCCACGTCGGCGGCGCCATCGGCTTATCCAACACCAGCACCGACGTGCGCGTGCCGGTGACATTGTGTTGTTCCACGCTCGTTCCTCCCTTCAGATTGATTCGAACCTATGTCACGCGCGGTCATCGAGTTGTGCTTCAGCCCGTGAACCGCCACGCCCCAGTCGCAGCAGACGCTCGCCCGCGGTGCGCAGCGTCGCCAACTGCTTGGGAAAGGCGAAACGCACCGCGCCTTCCCCCAGCCGTGCATCCGTGTAAAAGCTGCTCATGGGCACCACCGCCACGCCTACCTCACGCGTCAGCCACAACGCAAAGTCGTAGCTGCTCCAGCGCGCTTGGGGCACGGGCAAGTCGCGGTAATCGGCAATCGTGTAATACGCGCCCTCCGGCATTTGCGCCTGAAAGCCCGCCTCTGCCAGATAGGTCATCATCGCCTCACGCCGCGCCGTATAATCCGCGGTCATGCTCGTGTAGTAATTCCGGGGCAGATCGAGCGCCACAGTTGCTGCGGCTTGTAAAGGCGTTGCCGCGCAGATGGTCAGATAGTCGTGTGCCCGCCGTACCACCGAAGCCACCGCAGCCGGCGCAAAGATAAAGCCCAAGCGCCAGCCCGTAATGGCAAAGGTCTTGCTCATGCCGCCGATGGTGATGGTGCGCTCACGCAGCGCCTCACGGCTGCCCGGATACACATGGACGCGCCCGTCATAAAGAATATGCTCATAAATCTCGTCGGTGATCAGCGTTAAATCGTGGCGCACCACCGCGTCCACGATCGCCGCCATCTCCGACTCGTCAAAGACGCGGCCCGTGGGGTTGTGCGGCGTGTTGAGCAGCAGCACGCGCGTGCGCGGGGTAATGGCTGCGCGCAGCCGCTCGGCGTCCACGCGGTAACCCGGCTGCGCCAACGGTACAGGGACCGGCTTGGCCCCTGCCATAATGACAGCCGGGCGAAAATTCTCGTGAGCCGGTTCAAAGTAGACCGCCTCGTCGCCCGGCTCGATCACGGCATAGAGCGCGGCAATCGTTGCCTCGCTCACCCCGCACGTCACCGTCACATGCACATCCGGGTCAATCTCCCACCCCAGCCGCGGGGAATAGACCTCTGCCAACTTTGCGCGCAGCGGCGGATAGCCCCACGTCACGGTGTACTGGTTTGCGCCGCCGCGAATAGCGGCAACCGCCGCCTCAGTCACCGACTCCGGCGCGGGGAAATCCGGGTAGCCCTGGCTCAAGTTCACCGCGCCATGCTCCATCGCATGACGCGTCATCTCGCGAATGATTGATTCCTCGAATTGCAGCATCCGCCGCGCCGGTCGCAGAGGCATATCAATTCTCCAACCGCGCCGCCGAATCAAGATCGAGATAGAGCACGGCATGACTCACCCGACGCAAGACCGAGCCGGGCCGCGCCTCGCTGATGGGCAAGCGCAGACAATCGTGCACCGCCGCGGCTTTGCGCGCCTCGGGCACAATCGCCAGAATACGCTTCGCCGCCAGAAGCGCAGGAATGGTCAAGGTAATCGCGTGGGTCGGCACATCGTCCAGCGTTGCAAAGTGTCCCTCGCCCACTTGCTGGCGCCGGCTGGCTTGGTCCAGTTCGACAACTTTAACCCACTCCGGGTCGTCGAAACGGGCAAAGGGCGGATCGTTGAAGGCCAAATGCCCATTCTCGCCAAACCCCAACGCCACCAAATCCGCTGGATAACGCCGCAACAGGGCGGCATACTCGCGGCACGCCGCGTCCACGTCCGCGGGCCGGCTCGGCACCGGGTAGAACTCGCCCGGCTGCACTGCGTCCAGGATATGCTCGCGCAAAAAGCGCGGAAAGCTCGCGGGGTGCGCCGGGTCCAGCCCCAAATACTCGTCCATGTGAAACACACGCACCCGCGACCAGTCAATCCCCGGCAACTCACGCAGCGCGTGGAGAAAGCTCAGCTGCGAATTGCCCGTCGCCAAAATCAAGTTCGCCTCCCCGCGCGCCGCCAACGCAGCCGTCAACACGGTGCGCGCCGCCAGCGCAGCCGCCTGCCCCAGCGCGGCGCGACTCGCATAAATCTCCACCGGCAGAAAGTCAACC
>CAKZVN010000232.1 GCA_937922105.1 uncultured Litorilinea sp. | reverse complement strand
CTGGGCGACCACGCCCATCAACCCCACGCTGCCGCCGCCATAGACCAAGTTCAGGCCGCGCCGCGCCAATTCGCGGCCCACGGCGGCTGCGGCTTCGGCATAGAGCGGCAAGGCGCCGCTGTTGGCCCCACAAAAGACGGCAATCGTGCGTAGCTGGGTCACGGCTTCCCCGGGCGAGCCGGCGTTCCCGCGCGGCGCGGTCATACGGAGGCCTGCTTGGCCCGCCGCGCTGCCACAATGCGTGCCTCGGCAGCCTCTTTGGCGCGACGCAGACTCTGGGTAAAGGGGGGATAACAGATGCCCTCTTCGGTGACGATGCCGGTCAAGTAGCGGTAGGGCGTCACATCAAAGGCGGGGTTATAGACTGGGACTCCTTCCGGCGCGATTAGGGTGTCGCCGATGTGGGTGACTTCGCGCGCGTCGCGCTCTTCGATGGGAATGTGGTCACCGTCGGGCAGGCTCAAGTCAATCGTGCTGGTGGGCACCACGGCATAGACCGGGATACCGTTCTCGCGCGCCACCACCGCCAGTTTATACGTGCCCACCTTGTTGGCGACGTCACCGTTAGCGGCAACGCGGTCCGCGCCGAAAAGAACTACGTCTACTTGACCCGTGCGCATCAGATGCCCGGCGGCGTTGTCCGCGATCAGGTGCATGGGGACCTCAGCGCGCATGAGTTCCCAAGCAGTCAGGCGCGCACCTTGCAAGCGGGGCCGCGTCTCGTCCACCCAAACATGCACCGACTTGCCCAGCTCCTGGCAGGCATAGACCACGCCCAGCGCGGTGCCGAAATCCACCGTTGCCAGCGCGCCGGTGTTACAGTGGTGTAGGATGTTGGCTCCGTCCGGGATCACCGCCGCGCCGTGAAAGCCCATGCGCCGGTTGATCTCCACATCCTCGTCTGCCAGCGCGTCGGCTTCGGCAAGCAACGCGGCACGTACCGCGTCCACCGACGCGCCTGCGTCCACTGCGGCTTGGGCCACATCCAGCAACCGCGCGGTTGCCCAACTCAGGTTGACCGCGGTGGGCCGCGCCGCGTCCAAGACCGCTTTGGCCGCGCGCAAGTCCGCCAGGAGAGCTGGCCCGTCGCTTGCCGGGCTGCTCTGGGCCGCCACCACCATGCCATAGGCCCCGGTTGCGCCGATGGCGGGCGCGCCGCGCACCACCATGTCGCGAATGGCAAACGCCACCGCGTCCACCGTGCCGAAGGAGGCGATCACCGTCTCCGCGGGCAGGACGCGCTGGTCAATCAATTGAACTTGGCCGTCTTGCCAGAACACCGTCCGCATAACCTGCTCCCCTCCCGGCTTGGTTGGTCCCTACGCGGCCCAACAAAAAACCCTCCGGGAACCCAGAGGGTGGCAACGCCGTACAAGACATTGTACATCGGCCCGAACCGACTCCACCCGCTCGATTGCCCGTTGACCGTTCGTTGCGCAAAACCGGCAAGGCAGGGATGCGCTGATGGTGGCGATCCCCTCCTGATTCCCAGGTACGGCTTAAGCGAAAGCCCAACCGCGAACCTGAGCGCCGGCGTCTGCGCCTTGCAACCGGAAACCGGGACTCCAGTGGGTTGCCGGGGGAATTGGCGCACTACGATCCCCCCAGTCGGTAAACGCCGAAGACTGCCGTTCAGTATTTCAGCGGAGGATAGGGTAGCATAGAGAAGGGAGGCTGTCAAAATTGCGCGACAAAAGCGGCCTACCGGTTGCCTGCAACCGCAACGGGTGTCCTGCGTAGTGTGTTCGTCACCGCAGATACCGGTGACTCGTATGGTACAAGCGAGCGGCTGTGCGGGCGCACATCCTTTCCTCAACCTGCGACAAGACTGCTTTAGAAGGAGTTTGTATGGCGATCAGCTATACCATTTTCGGGCAGAACCTGCCCGTGGTGACCTTGACCTTGCGCCCCGGTGACCGGGTCTACTCGTCGTCGGGCGGCATGAGTTGGATGACCCAGCGGGTCCGAATGGAGACCAATACCGGCGGTGGTCTGGGCAAGATGTTCCGCCGCGCGCTCTCCGGCGAGTCGCTCTTTATCGTGGACTATTATGTGGAGGGCGGCGAGGGCGAAATCGCCTTTGCTTCGGAATTCCCCGGCACAATCCTCGACCTCAAGCTGGGCGACGGGGAGCAAATGATTGTTCAGCGCGACGCCTTCCTCTGTGCGGAAAAGAGCGTGGACCTGGACATGCACTTCCGCAAACGGCTGGGCGCAGGGCTGTTCGGCGGCGAAGGCTTCATCCTACAAAAGCTCACCGGTCCTGGTTTGGCCTTTGTCAACCTGGACGGCGACATTGTCGAACGCTCGCTTGGCCCCGGCGAGACATTGCGCGTGGATACCGGTCACGTCGCCATGTTCGAGCCGACGGTGCAGTTCGACGTGGAGATGGTGCGCGGCTTTACCAACATCCTTTTCGGCGGTGAAGGGTTGTTCTTGGGTACGCTCACCGGGCCGGGCAAGGTGTGGCTTCAGACCATGCCCATCAGCAAACTGGCGGGCAAAATCCTGCAATACTTGCCGCAGGCGCGCTCCAGCAACAGCTAATTGCGCTTATGTAGGCGGTCTGGGGCGTTTGACGCTGGTGACCGTGGCGAGTTTCTTGGTGCGCGCCGGGGTGGGTGGCGCGGCGAGCAATTCGTCGGGCAACAGCGCGGCTTGCTGTGTCTCCTCAGGCTCCGCAACGGGTGGCGCTTCAACCGGCGCGCCGGTGTTCTCTGCTGGGGACCCGGCGCGCGCCCGCGCCGCCTCCTTGCGCGGGGGCGCGGGCGTCGTAGGTGCGACAGTCGCTTTGTCTTTGCGCGTAGGCGCGGTGACGTCCACGGGCATGGCGACCGGCGTCGCTGCGCGTTTGTCGTCCGTCGCGGTCGCCGCGGGGGAAGCGCCCCGGACAGGCTTGGGCGCGAGGGGCTGCGGCGGCTTAACCGGAGACGGGGCGCTCTCGACGGGGCGCGCCCGCCCGGTCGCCGGTTCCGGCGCGCCTGCGCGTGCCGTGCTCAACGCGTGCAGCGCGACGACCGCGTTGCCTGCGCCCAAGTCCAAGAGTGGCTTACCCTGGACCGCGCGCCCCATACGCGGTACTTCGGCGAGCGCCACGCTTTGTACCCCACCTTTGCGCGGGACCACCACTAGCAGCGTCTCGTCAGCCATTCCCGCCGGCACCACCAGCGCTGCCGCGACCGCTCCGGTGCGCGCGGACGGTTTGTGGGTGACGATGCCGCCGCCGTTGCGCCCTTGCACGCTGTAATCGGTCAGGGGCGAGCGTTTGGCATAGCCCTGGGCCGTCAGGGTCAGCAATTCGCCTTCCGGCGCAACGACCGCCGCATAAACGACGCGGTCGCCCTTGCGCAGCTTGATGCCCCCCACACCGCCCGCGGCTAAGCCCATGCTGCGCACCTCGCTTTCGGCAAAGCGAATGGATTGCCCCTGTGCGCTGACCAGGATGATCTCCTGGTCGCCGCGCGTGGGCAACACCCAACGTAGCGCGTCTTTTTCCTCCACGTTCATGACTGTGGGATCGCTTGCGGCAGCAGCCAGAAAATCGGTCAAAGTGATGCGCTTGACCATGCCCTGCTCGGTCGCCAGGAAGAGCGTGCCCTCCTCCGTCTCCGGCTGTCGCGACAAGGCCAGCGCCGCGGTAATGGCGTCACGGCGCGTGTACTCGGTCATCTCCGCCAAATGTTTATCTTCGCCGCTTTGGGGAATCTCATGGACGGCGACGCGTTTGCAACGCCCATCTTTGGCAAAGAGATAGAGAAAGTCGCGCGTGTTGGCGGTGAGCAAGGCGACTTCGCTGCCCTTGCCGACGCGGCGCGCGGTTGCGGGCGAGGGTTTGACCGTGTCCTCACGGCGCAGTTCACCGTTGCTGCCTACGCTCACCCATACCTCCTGGTCGGGCAAGAGATCGGTGGTCGTCAGCGTACCTTTGGTGCGGTCCACAATCTGGGTGCGCCGCGCATCACCGTAGGTGGACTTGATCTCCAAAAGGTCGCGCTTGATCACCCCCAGGATTTTCTCCGGGTGGGCCAAGAGGTCTTCCAGATAGGCGATTTGGGCCTGGACTTCCTTGTATTCATCCTGCAACTTGCGCCGTTCCAGTGCAGCCAAGCGCCGCAGTTGCATGTCGAGAATGGCCTGGGCCTGGATTTCGGTGAAGCCGAAGCCGCGCATCAAATTGGTGCGCGCGGTCTCCGCGCTCTGGCTGCGGCGGATGGTGGCGATCACGTCGTCCAGGATGTCCAACGCACGCAGCAACCCCTCCAGGATATGGGCGCGCGCGCGGGCACGTGCCAGATCAAACTCGGAGCGCCGCCGGATGATCTCCTGGCGATGTTGGACGAAAAGCTGGAGCGTGCGCTTGAGGCTGAGGGTGCGCGGCTCGCCGTCCACCAGCGCCAGCATCTGCATGCCGAAGGTCTGTTGCAGGGGCGTGTACTTGAACAGCTCAGCCAATACGTCCTTGGGGTCCACGTTGCGCGTCAGTTCGATGACCACGCGCATGCCCGTGCGGTCGCTCTCGTCGCGCAGATCGGTGATGCCTTCCAGCTTGCCGTCGCGCACCAACGACGCAATGCGCTCGATGAGCGCGGCTTTGTTGGTCTGGTAGGGCAATTCGGTGACCACGATGCGGCGGCGCCCGCGGCTCATCTCCTCGAAGTGGGCTTTGGCCTGGACCACCAGCCGTGCCCGGCCCACAGCATAGCCCTGGGCGATCACGTCGGTAGCTTCTTCGTCCTTTTCGTCACGATAGCGATAGACGATGCCGCCGGTGGGGAAGTCCGGCCCGTGGATGAACTGCATCAGTTGCTCCACGGTGATGTCGTCCACCTGGGCATAGTGGTCAATCAAGTAGACCAGCGCGTCCACTACCTCGCCCAAGTTATGCGGCGGGATGTTGGTCGCCATGCCCACGGCAATACCGCTGGAGCCGTTGACCAACAGGTTGGGCAGCGCGGCGGGGAGGATGTCCGGCTCGCGCAGCGAGTTGTCGAAATTGTCGTGCCAGTCAACGGTGTCTTTTTCCAGGTCAGCCAACATGAGTTGGCTGATTTCGGCCAAGCGTGCCTCGGTATAGCGCATGGCGGCGGCAGCGTCACCGTCCACCGAGCCGAAATTGCCCTGTCCGTCAATCAGCGGGTAGCGCAGGCTGAAGGGCTGGGCCATGCGGACCATGGCGTCGTAGACTGCGCTGTCGCCGTGGGGGTGATACTTTCCCAGCACTTCGCCGACAATACGCGCACTCTTCTTGTGGGGCTTGGTGTGGTCCAGCCCCAAGTCGTGGTGCATGGCATAGAGGATGCGGCGGTGGACGGGCTTCAAGCCGTCGCGCACGTCGGGCAACGCGCGCGCCACAATTACGCTCATGGCGTAATCAAGGTATGCGCCCTGCATCTCCTGCACAATGTCCGTCTCGCGCACCAGGCCGACGTTGCTCGGCTCACTGCCGTTCCCGTTCAATTTGGTCATTGTTATGGCGTCCTAAACATAGTTCGACTAATCAAGACCCAACAGATTGCGTGCCGCATTGCGTAATGACTGCGCAATATGCACGGCATGTTCTGCGTCTGTCTGCGTCGGGTCGTCTCCAGGATATCGCACCTGGGTCGCAAATTGATTCAACATTGCCAAAAGGTCGTCGTCAACAGGAATGGTTGCCCCTGCGCTGCGGCATATATCCGAGAGCGCCACAAGGTCATGAATCCGCGGTGGATTTCGACCATGAGAGAGCAGAATCGCCTTGAGATACTTTTCCGCACACTGCTGTGCGTGAAAGGTCGCTCCATAAATCAATGAGGGGGCCTGTGCAAGGGCAAGTTGCGCCAAGAGCAAATCTTCTTCGGCCTTTTGCACCCATGCATGGATTGCATCCACCTTATCGCGCATAAAGCACTCGACCGGAGCGCAGAATGGCACTTAGAAAATCATCGTGCTTCTCCAACGCGGCGGCGACCTCCGCCGGAGTCTTGACCACGATGTCTACCGGAAAGGGACGCGGGCGCAGAAGACGGCAGATGGCGAGTGCACGCTGCGCAGGAGGCAACGCCGACTCCATGATCACCAATAGGTCTACATCACTGTCACGTTGTGGCGCGCCGTCGGCATGGGAACCGAAGAGAATGATCTGCTCCGGCTGCACTGTTTCGACAATACGACGAGTGACCTCCGCCAACAAGTCATCGGTCACAGGTAGAAAATTTTCGCCGTTCATTCGTTCCTGAGAAGCATCCGGTTGTGACCAAGCCTGTGCCAGATGTGTTCGGCTCATCGTCCCTCCTCTATGCACTCACCACCTTCTCCTGGATTTCCAGCCCGCGTAGTTCGACCAGCTGGTCGCGCAGTGCGGCGGCTTTCTCGAACTCCAGCGCTTTGGCTGCGTCCTTCATCTCCTTTTCGATCTGCTTGATGAGCTTCGCCAACTCGTCGCGCGAGAGGTCGGCTGCGTTGACCGTGGGCGTGAGCGCTTCCTCGCCATAGCCGGTCTTGGACTCAGCCATGATTTTGACGCGGTCGGTGAGGTCGCGGATGCTCTTGACGATGCTTTGCGGGCGGATGTTGTGCTCGCGGTTGTGGCGCTCCTGAATCTCGCGGCGGCGGTTGGTCTCGTCAATGGCTGCGCGCATGGAGTCGGTGATCTTGTCGGCGTAGAGAATCGCTTTGCCCTCCACATGGCGCGCAGCGCGACCGATGGTTTGGATCAGCGCGCTCTCGCTGCGCAAGAAGCCTTCTTTGTCCGCGTCCAACACCGCAACCAGCGAGACTTCCGGCAAGTCCAGTCCTTCGCGCAGGAGATTGATGCCCACCACCACGTCGTAGACCCCCAGGCGCAGATCGCGCAGAATCTCGACGCGCTCGATGGTGTGAATGTCGCTGTGCAAGTAATGCACCTTGACGTTGAGTTCGGCGAGATACTCGGTCAAATCCTCAGCCATGCGCTTGGTTAAGGTGGTGACCAAAGCGCGCTGCCCCTGGCTGACGCGGGCGCGCACTTCTTTGAGCAAGTCGTCAATCTGTCCTTTGGTCGGGCGCACTTCCACTACCGGGTCCAGCAACCCTGTGGGGCGAATGACCTGTTGCACCACCTGCTCGCCGTGCTCCTTTTCGTAGGGACCGGGCGTCGCGCTCACGTAGATGACCTGGTTGACATGCGCCTCGAACTCGGCAAAGGTCAACGGGCGGTTGTCCAACGCGCTGGGCAAGCGGAAGCCGTACTCCACCAAGACTTCCTTGCGTGCGCGGTCGCCGTTGTACATGCCGCGAATCTGGGGCAGCGTCATGTGGCTCTCGTCAATAAAGAGCAGCCAGTCCGCCGGGAAGTAGTCCAACAACGTCCATGGTGTCGAACCGGGCGGGCGCTGGGCCAACGGGCGGCTATAGTTCTCGATGCCGCTGCAAAAGCCGACCTCGCGCAGCATTTCGATGTCATAGCTGACCCGCTGCTTGATGCGCTGGGCCTCCAGCAGTTTGCCCTGCGCCTCGAAAAGTGCCACCTGTTCGTGCATCTCGCGCTCGATCTCGGCGATAGCTTCCTCCAACTTGTCCTGGGGCGTGACAAAGTGCTTGGCGGGGTAGATGTCCACCTGGCTGTGGTCGGTGAGCACTTCCCCAGTGAGCACGTCAATCTCGCTGATGCGTTCGATCTCGTCGCCCCACAGACTGACCCGGTACGCGAACTCGCGGTCCGCAGGCTGGATTTCCAACACATCCCCGCGCACGCGAAAGCGCCCGCGTTGCAAGATATTGTCGTTGCGCTCGTAATAAATCTCGATCAAGTGGCGCAGCAGTTGGTTGCGGCGCACCATCTCCCCCACGCGCAAACGCAGCGCGGCTTGACCGTAATCTTGCGGGCTGCCCAAGCCGTAGATACATGAGACCGACGCCACGATCACCGTGTCGCGCCGGCTGAACAGCGACGAAGTCGCAGCCAAGCGCAGCCGGTCAATCTCCTCGTTGATCTGGGCGTCCTTTTCGATAAACGTATCGGTGCGTGGAATGTAGGCTTCGGGCTGGTAATAGTCGTAATAGCTGACGAAGTATTCCACCGCATTGTTGGGGAAGAACTCGCGCATCTCGCTATAAAGCTGGGCAGCCAGGGTCTTGTTGTGGGCGATGATCAAGGTCGGTTTTTGGACAGCCTCGATGACTTTCGCCATGGTATAGGTCTTGCCCGATCCGGTCACCCCCAACAACACCTGGTGGCGCAGACCGCGACGGACACCGTCCACCAACGCGGCAATTGCCTGGGGCTGATCCCCGGTCGGTTGGAACTCGCTCATCACCTTGAAGGGTGGCATAACAACTCCCTCACTCTGGCGGACGCCACGCGCGCCCGTCCCTCGCGAACCATGACGAAGAGACGTAGACGAGGATACTCCCGGCCTACCGGAAAGCCCGTATACGAACATAAGTTCGTATACTGCTAGTATAGCGGCTTTGGGCGCGTTTGTCTAGGGGGCGGTGAGCTTTTTCTTGCGGGGCATTTGATACAAAGTAGCCGCAATCAAAGCAAACTTTCAAGCGGTGTCGGTGATGGCTTTGGAGTGACCACCGGACGGTGACCCCCCTGGGCATTCTGCCGGAAGACGCCGCTTAATCGGGCGGATGGTCCAGCGGTGCTGCCACCGCGGTGAAGTCCGCCGCCATGCGCGGCACGTAGTCCGCAATCAACGCCTGGACCCGATGCGCGTCGGGCGAAGCGACGATCAGCCCCACATGGTGGCGCTTGTCCATGCGCCAGACCACCTCCGGCGCGTTGTAGGCGCTGGTGTCAGGCCATTCTTGGCGCGCCAATGTGACCATCAGCCCCGCGTACTCCTGTTTGGTGGGCGGCAATGTATAGCTTTCCCCGCGCAGCGTCGCCAATTCTACCCGTGCCCACTCGATCCACGGGTTAAGACCGGTGGCAGACTCCACGAGTTTATCTACGCCCGCGCCGCCCACGCGCGCCGCAATCTCCAGAAAATAGAAGCGCCCGTCGGCATGACCGCGGATAAACTCGGCATGGGTGACGCCGCGGTACATCCCCAGCGCAGCCAGCACGCGCGCGTTGAGATCGCGCAGGGCCTGCTCCTCCGCGCCGCCATAGGGCAACGTGCCGGTGACAAAGACACCGCCGCCCTGATAGACGCTCATGGGTGGCGCGCCGTAGCGTTGCGCGGCGGCAAAGCGCACCTCACCGTCCCAGACCACCGAATCCACATGATAGACATCGCCCGGCACAAACTGCTCCAGGAGATAGTAGGATTGGCGGTCGCCCAGCGTCTCGAT
>CAKZVN010000231.1 GCA_937922105.1 uncultured Litorilinea sp. | reverse complement strand
GGGGCGCGGTCTACGGCGAGGGCTATAGCCCCGACGGGAGCCGCCTGCCCTTCACCGAGCGCAGTTGGCCCCAACCCCGCGACAACTACGGCGCCAACAAACTCAGCTTCGAGTATCATCTGGACCTTTATCACGCAGCCTACGGTCTCCCTTATATTGCGCTGCGCTACCCCAACGTCTATGGCCCGCGCCAAAACAGCAAAGGCGAAGCCGGTGTGATCGCGATCTTCGCCGCCGCGATGTTGGCGGGCGCGCCCACGCGCATCACCGGCGACGGCAAACAGACGCGCGACTTTACCTATGTGACCGACATCGCGCGCGCTAATGTGCTTGCGCTCACCAGCGACCACACCGGGATTTATAATGTGGGGACCGGCGTGCCCGCCGACATCAATCAGGTTCACCGGTTGTTGGCCCAAGCTACCGGCTATACCCAAGCGCCTTCCTATTCCCCGCGCCCCGTGGGCGAGGTCTATGCCACTTACCTGGACAGCCGCAAGGCGCGCGCCGATTTGGGCTGGGAAGCACAAGTGGACCTTGCCGAAGGACTGCACCGGACTGTGGAGTGGTTCCGCAGCCAATCGTGAGCATGTCCCGCTTGCAGATCGCGATCAACGGCTGGTTCGTCGGCCAACCGGCTGCGGGCAGCGGGCAATACATTCACTACTTATTGTCCTATTTGCCGCGCCTGCCTGCTGCGCCGCGCCTGACGCTGTTGTTGCCGCCGGGCGTGGTCGCGCCGGACTATCCCGGCGTCGAAGTGGTGCAAGTCGGCGTGCCCCCCGGCCCGGCTGCGCTGCGTAAGCTGTGGTGGGAACAAGCCGGTGTACCGGTTGCGGCGCGTGCCTGCGCGGCCGACGTGTTGTGGGTTCCCTACTGGGCCGCCCCCTGGTGGCAACCGCTGCCCGTCTGTGTCACCGTCCACGATTTGATCCCGCGCCTTTTGCCCGCCTACCGCGGCGGGGTATTCCAGCGCGCGTACACTGCGCTGGTCAGCGCGAGCGCGCGCCGGGCTGCGGCGGTGATTGCGGTCAGCCACGCGGCCAAGCGCGACATCGTGGCGCATCTGGACATTGCGCCGGCGCGGGTGCATGTGGTCCACCATGGCCCGAACACATTTGGCGCACCGGCAACCGATGCCGCGGCCCGCGCTGCCGTTGCCCAGCGCTATGGACTGCCTGCCCGCTATTTCCTCTACTTGGGTGGCTTCGACGTGCGTAAAAACGTGGAGTCGGTGCTGCGCGCCTATGCGCGCTATTTGGCGCAGGGCGGAGACTCGACGGTGCGCCTGGTGCTGGCGGGGCAACTGCCCACCCGCGAGCGCGCCTTCATGCCCGACCCGCGCCGCCAAGCCGCGCGCCTGGGCTTAGGCGACGCGGTCCATTATTGCGGCTTTGTGGCGGATGAGGACAAGCCCGCGCTCTATGCCGGGGCTGTCGCCTTTCTTTTTCCCAGCCGCTATGAAGGCTTCGGCATGCCTGTGCTGGAGGCGATGGCTGCGGGCACGCCGGTGATCACGGCGCGCTGAGCGGTGAGCCGGGCTAGGGCACGTAGCAAATCTGGTCGGCGCCCAGCGCGGGGTGGTTGTAGCCGAAGTGGTCGGTGATCTGCCAAAGCGCGGGCGTTGCGTCGAAGAGCGGGCGGACCGCTGCGCAGGCCGCGACGGGGTTCACCGTCGCCTGGAACTCGCTGAGCCAGGTGGCGGCGACGGTGGCGTAGGCGCTCTCCGGTTGCAACGCGGTGAGGGCGTCCAGCGACTTTTCCGCCGCGGCAAAGTCCCCACTCAGGGCCTGGGCCTGGATTAGGCGAAAGGCTGCCAATCCCTGCAACAAAAATAGTTCCTGGTCGGCGGGTAAGCCGAAGATGCTGCACGCCTCCAGCGCGGGGTCCAGCGCCGCGGTGTAGAGGGCGATTGCCGGGCCGTAGCCGGTGATGGCCTGGGCTTGCAACGCGACATCCGCCTCGATCAGCCGTAAGCCGAGACAGGCGCTGCCGGGCGACGTGCGGTCATAGGTCCAACGCAGCCGCTGGTAGATGCCGCCGGCGATGCTCTGCCATATTTCGGTGTGGGGCGTTGCCAGGCCGCCTTCGGGCGTGCCGCTGACGCCGCCTTGCAACACCAATTGATAGCCGGCGCCGGGGTCGCCTGCCGGGACGGGGCTGAAGGTCGCTGTGCCCTCGGCGATGACCGCGCCGGGGCGAATCAACGCCACGTATGCGTCGCCATCCCAGGTGTAGATGGAGACTTCGGTGAGACAGCTTTCGGCGCAGGCGGTGACGCTCCACGCCACATCCAGCCGCCCGTCGGCGTTGAGGTCGTCCACTGCCAACGGCATGGGCAAGCCCAGGAGTTGTGGCTGCGCGACCAGACGGTAGCTGCCGTCGGCGCGACCGTGGAAAATAAGAACGGCGCCTTCCGCGCCGTTGGGTCCGTGTCCGAGGTCCGAGATTCGACTGGGAAAGACAATGGCGTCCGGCACCCCATCGTCGTTTAACTCGGCCCACACGACGGCGCCACGGTCGGGGCCGATGGCCCCACAGGCTCTCAACCAGGTTTTCGCCAGCGCGGGATCGCTCGCCGCCGATGCCGCCAGGACCGCCGGCAACGCGTCGGCATAGCCCGCCAAGCCGGTCGGGCAGGGCGCGATGGCTGCTAGGGCGGGGGTGAGGGGTGTGACAGCAGGGGCCGCCTCATCGGCGGCCCCCGTTTCTGTTTCGTTTGCTTCGTCCATTTTCAGGACCGGGCACACATCCGCTGCCTCGAAGGAGGGATTGGTGTAGCCGTAATCGGCGAGGATTTCCCACGTTGCCGCGTTGTTTTCGGCAAAGGTGGTCACCTCGCCACAGGCTGCGGCTGCGCTGCCTCGCGCCGTGTAGCGGTTGAGGAATAACTCGCCGGCGGCGGCATAGACCGAGCCGGGATACTCTTGGCCCAATCGCGCCACGTAGGTCGCGACTCCTGCCGCATCGCCTTCATAGCCCGCGATCACCGCCAGCCGGAAGAGGCTAAAGCTGCGTAGCTCGGCCAATTCGTTGGGGCGCACCCAGCATTTGATCAGGCTTTCGTCATCGGCGGCGCGGGTATAGAGCGCCGTTGCCGCCGTGAACCCTGTGGCGGGCGCGTCGAGGAAGGCGCGGTTGGCGTCCAACACGGTGTGATAGAGACAGTCGCTGCGGCTGTAGACCTTCTCGACCAGCGCGTAGGGAGCGCCTTCGACGCTTGCCCACACCTCGGTGCGGCTGCGCTGCGGCCCCGCGCCCACGCTGCCGTAGATGCCGCCC
>CAKZVN010000230.1 GCA_937922105.1 uncultured Litorilinea sp. | reverse complement strand
AGTTCATGGTGGGGTTCGATAAGACAACCTAAAAACCCGGTGACAGACCATACACGAGCGTGCATGCCCGGGTCCGACACATTGCCGGGGAGCGTTGTGGGCCGCCCTAGACGCAGCGCTTCCCCGCACCAACTCCGGGAGTGAACAAGATGACAACCAGTCCGATGGAATCGCAGGCACGCGCGACCACGCTCGATCTGCGTCGCGTGGTGATCTTCTGTCTGTTTGCGTTCGGCATTTCGGGCGCGGCGGCGGCGTTCATTGCCCTCAACGGTGGGCTGGGTGGGAGGCTGGGGGCGTGGACGGTGTTGGTCTTGGCGGCGTGGTATATGCCGGGACCGGCGCTGGCGAATCTGCTGACGCGCTGGGTGACGGGTGAAGGTTTTCAGGACCTATGGCTGCGCCCCAAGATTCGTGCCGGGTGGCGAGCATGGGTGGCGGCGTGGTTTCTGCCCGGTCTGCTGGTGTTGGCAGGAGCCGCGCTCTATTTCGCGCTCTTTCCCCAGCACTTCGATCCGTCGTTGACCGCGGTGCAAGAGTTCTTGGCGCAGGCCGAGGCGCAGACAGGGCAGGCTGTGCCGCTGACGCCGTGGGCTTTTGTGATGATCCTGGTCGCCCAGGCGTTGTTGATTGCACCAGTGGTCAACGCGGTGCCGACGCTGGGTGAGGAATTCGGCTGGCGCGCCTATTTGCAGCAGAAGTTCATGGTCTTGGGCTGGCGCCCCGCGATGGTGTGGATGGGCGTGATCTGGGGCGTGTGGCATTGGCCGATCCTGCTGATGGGCTATAACTATGGGCTGGAGTATGCGGGCGCGCCGTGGCTAGGGATGTTGCTCTTTGTCTGGATCACCTTCCATTTGGGGGTGCTGTTCGGCTGGTTGACCCTGCGCGGGCAGAGTGTATGGCCCGCGGTGATCGGGCACGCCGCGTTCAACGGGATTGCGGGAATCGGTGTGTTTTTGGCACAAGGCGAGCCGAATCTGTTGCTGGGGCCGATGGCGATTGGATTGGTGGCATCAGTGCCGCTAGCCGTCGTCGGCCTGTGGTTATGGTGGCGCGCACCGGGGATTGCACAAGCGTGACGGTCGCGCAGGGGGTTGCGGGGAAATCCCCTGCGCATTAGTGGCAATTATTCGCTTGCGGTGCTGCGGAAGGCGTTGAGCGCAGCCCAGGAGGCGGCGTCGGGTAGCTGTGCGGTGAGACCGCCGTCCGCGACTAGGGCATGACCGGTGACAAAGCCGGCGTCGTCGCTGAGGAGAAAGCGCACGACTTTGGCGATGTCGTCGGGCACACCGGGTCTGCCTACCGCATAGATGCCGCGGGTGATGGTGAGCGCGTCGGCGTGCGGCGTGTCTTTTTCGGTGATGATCCAGCCGGGACAGACCGCGTTGACGCGGATGTTATGGTTGCCCGCGTCCAGCGCCATCGCCCTGGTGAGGTTGATGAGACCAGCCTTGGCTGCGGCATAAACCGCATATTGGCGATAGGCCGCGAGTCCATGTACCGACGAGATGTTGACCATGGCGCCGCCGCCTACGGCGCGCATGGCGGGAAAGCCGAACTTGCCGAAGAGATAAATGGCTTTGAGCATTACGTCCATCGAGCGGTCCCAGTCGGCTTCAGAGAGTTCCTCGATGCTCCCGCGCGCCGACCAATAGGCGTTGTTGACGATATAGTCCAGCCGACCATAGGTGGCGACGGTGTGTTCGACGCAGGCGTGAATGGCGTCGGTGACGCCTACATCGGTGTGGAGGAAGGCGGCTTGACCGCCTGCGGTGCGAATCTCGGCGACCGCGGATTCACCGCCAGTGGAGTCAATGTCGGCGATGACGACCGCCGCGCCGGAGGAAGCGAGTAGGCGCGCAGTGGCGCGACCGATGCCCGCGGACGCGCCGGTCACAATGGCGACTTTGCTATGGAAGTCACTCACACAATGTTCCTTGCGCCGGCATTCAGCCGGAGTTGAGGGCGGATGTGAAAAATGCTGGAGGACAGAGGCCCCTGCCGGGCTGGAGTACATGGCCCGGCAGAGTTAACCGCGTGATGGCGGCGCGGCTTATTTCACCTCAAAGATCACTTCGACCTCGACGGCAAAGTCGGAGGGTATCTGCATGCCTACCGCGCTGCGGGCATGGCGACCGGCCTCACCGAAGACGGCAAGGAACAGATCGCTGGCGCCGTGGATGACCGCAGGGGTGTTGTTGAAGTCCGGGCCGACGTTGACCATGCCCAAGACCTTGACGACACGCACCACATTGTCCAGCGAGCCGACTGCGCTCTTGACGGCTTGGAGACAGCTCAGACCGGCTAGCTTGGCGGCTTCGTAGCCCTCTTCGACCGTGAGGTCGCGACCGAGCTTGCCGATGATCTGGCGATCGCCGAAGCGCGAAACTTGGCCCGACGTGTAGACGAGGTTGCCGGTGCGGACCGCGCCCATGATGCGGCCCATGTTGAGGTCCACGACTTGGATGTCGTAGCCCAGCTCCTTGACCTTAGCTTCGAAGGACATGTGTACTCGTTCCTTTCAGGCGATGTGGCTGTGTTGGGACCGAGGACCGGGTGACCGGCCCGTGGTCCAAGATGAAATGTCGGTATGCGCGCGCTGTGTGCACATGAGACCGCTCTGTGCCGGCGCCGTGGAGGACCACACGACCGGACTTGCGGCGAACTTGCGCTATTATAGGCGCAAAGCAAGGCGCTTGTCCATCGGCGGGCGGCTTGGGCGACAACCGGACACTGCGGCTGTGCGCGGCGGGGCGCGTCCGCTTAGGGGATGGGCAAGGCTACCGCTATAATGCCCAGGGACATCAAGCGGGTAGCACCCGTTCGTGTCACACACCCTCGACGCCCACTATGGGCACGCTGGACTTTGTGATGACTGGAATGGTATGCCGAAGACAGCTTCGCCACAATTGAATCGGATGGGGTGGAACAAGCCCCGCTTAGCCTTCGACCCGCAGGCGCAGCAGGCGCTCTGTCGTGGATTTAACAAGTTGGCAGCCGCGCTGACAGTGACGTTGGGGCCGCGCGGCCGTTTGGTGGCGGTCAGCCGCGACAACCCGCGCCGCGCGCCGGAGTTGCTCAACGACGGCGCAACGATTGCCCGGCGCTTTTTGGGGCTGCCCGACCGCTTTGAGACCATGGGCGCATTTCTGGCGCGCCACATTGCCTGGCAGGTGGAGGAAGCGGTCGGCGACGGTGCAACGACCGCGGTGGTGATTGCCCAGGCCGTCTTGAATGAAGCCATGCGCTATGTGGCAGCAGGGTATAATCCGATGCTTCTGCGGCGCAGCATTGACCGGGCGCTGGGCGCGGCGCTGGCAGCGCTGGCGGCACAGGCGCGACCGGTGGCGGGCACAGCCCAGTTACGCAATCTGGCGACTGCAATCACCGGCGACGGGCGGCTGGGTGAATTGGTGGAAGAGGTCTTCGACACGGTCGGCGCGACAGGGGCGGTACAAGTGCGGACCAACTACGGTCGCGAGCATGCGGTGCGCTATATCAACGGCACATTTTGGAACCAGGGTTGGGTCTCGTCCTACTTCACCACTGAGGGTGGGACCGCGATTGTCAAGGAGCCGTATGTCCTCCTGACCAATCGGCGCTTGGATCGCGCGGAGCCGTTGGCGCCGATCTTGGAGCAGGTCCAGCCCACAGGGCGCGGTTTGGTGGTGATTGCGCCGGAGATCACGGGGGACGCGCTCAATGTATTGGTTACCAACAAGATGCGCGGGGTGTTGCCCACGCTGGGGGTGAAGGCGCCGGGGCTTGGCCCGGAAAAGACCGAAATCTTGTACGACCTGGCTGCCATGACCGGCGGGCGTGTCTTCTTAGCCAACCACCCCGACCGGTTGGAAGACGCGACATTGGCGGATTTGGGCGAGGCGCGCGAGGTCCAGGCGATTCGCTCTGGCTTTACGCTCATCGGCGGCAAAGGGCGGCCCGCCGCGATCCGGCAGCGCAGCGCCGAGCTGCGCGCACGCATTCCCGACGCGCCCTATGGACGCGAACGCGACCGGCTGGTGGAGCGCGCCGGGAAGCTGTTGGGCGGCGTGGCGTTATTGGAAGTGGGAGGCAGCACCGATGCCGAGCGCGAATATCTCAAAGATCGCGCGGCGGAGGCAGTGGAGGTGGCGCGGCTTGCGCTGCAAGACGGGGTTGTGCCCGGCGGCGGCGCAGCGTATCTCGCTTGTATACCTGCTTTAGCGGGCTTTGCCGGTGGGGATGACGCGGCGGGTGCTGCTATCCTCGCCCAGGCGTTGGCCGCGCCCATGACCGCGTTGGTGGAAAACGCGGGCTTTGAGGCGTCGCCCATCTTGGCGCGGGCGCGCGCCTGCAGTCACGGCTGCGGGTTGGATGTAATGCGCGGCGACTTCGTCAATTTGGCGGAGGCTGGAATCGTGGACCCGGTTCGAGTGTTGGAGGTTGCGCTGCGCACCGGGGTGAGCGGCGCGCTAATGGCGTTGACGACCGAAGTGCTGGTACACAAACCGCGACCGAATCGCAGCAAGGAGGTTGATTTTCGACCATGAGCAGCGAACATGGGGCGTCGCACGTGACGGAAACGGCGCGCATGGGCTGGGCGCGTGCTGGGACATGGCAAGGCGGGTCGGTGGCTGCCGTGGCAGTGGCGCCGGCAACCGGCACGGGGGTTGCGGGCTTGGTCGGGGGGCGCGCCGGGCTATACGCATGGGATGGGGCCGGTAGCCTGACGCCCACGCTGGAGGGCATTGTGGACCCCAGTATCGGCGCAGTGGCGTTCACCGCAACGACCGCGCTGGCAGGCACCGAGTCCGGGCGGCTCTATCGCAACCGGACAGGAGGGCGCGGCGCCTGGCAGGAGATCACAGCCTGGGCCGGATTGGGCGCGGCGACGGTGCTGGCGCCTAGCCCGGAGTTCGACCAGGACGGCGCACTCTTTGTGGGCACGACAACCGGGATTTTCCGCACGCTGGATGGCGGGACAAGCTGGGAGGAATGCAATTTCGGTCTACTGGATACGGAGATTCTCTGTCTGGTGTGCGCGCCGGATTTTGCGACCAGTCGCCAACTGTGGGCAGGCAGCGCAGGGGGCGGGTTGTATCGCTCGCGCAATGCGGCGCGCGCCTGGCGCGAATCCGGCGACGGTTTGCCCGATGCGCCGGTGCAGGCATTAGCCGTTGCCCCCGACTTTGCCGCAAGCGGCGTGCTTTATGCCGGGCTGGAAGAGCATGGGGTCTTTGTCTCGCGCGATGGCGGCGCGCGCTGGGAAGCCTATGGATTGGCAGGACAGAGCGTCAATGCGCTGGCGTTCGACGGCGCGGGCCGCCTGCTGGCGGGTTGCAACAGCGGTCTGTATGTGCTGGACAGCCCGCAACAGGCACGCTTGCTTGCCATGCACGATGAGATTGTCCTGGCGTTAGCCGCGACCGGCTCGCGGCTGGCGGTGGGCGTCTATGGGACCGGGGTGCGTTTCAGCGCGGACGGCGGGCAAACGTGGATGCAGCCCGCGACCGCGCTGCACGCGCCGCCCCTGGTGGCGACCGCGACCGCGCACGATTGGATGGCGCTGGATGCCGACGGGTGGTTGGCGCACAGCCGTGACGCCGGCGCGACCTGGCGCACCCTACCCGAGGTGGACCTTAACGGGATTTTCGGCGTGTATGGGCGGTCGGATGCCCAGGGGCGGGCGGTCTACTTTGCTGCGACCGGCATCGGGTTATGCCGTTGGGACGGTGACGCCGCGTGGCAGCTGGTTGCAGACAAGCCGTTTTATGATCACACGGCGCTGGCGGTGGAACTGTCGCCCCGTTTTGCGACGGACGCGACCCTGTTGGTGGTGGGGCATGACGGCGCACTGTTGATCTCGACCGACGCAGGGGCCAACTGGCGCGCGACGGCGCAGCCGTGGGAAGGGCAGGCGCTGTTGCAGGCCCACTTTGCGCCGGGCGCGCAGGCGACGGACCGGCTGCTCGCGTTGAGCGCGCAGCCGACCACCGGCGGACATGTGGCGCTGACGGTGTGGGAGAGCGACGACCTGGGGGCACACTGGGAGACGCTGGCGGGGCTGACCAGCGGCGTGCCTGCGGTGTTGATGGCTTGGCCTGAGGACCCGCTGGAACAAGCCTTCTTCCTGGCGACCCAGCATCGCGTGGTAAAGATTTATACCGCGCCGGAAAGCACCGAGCCGCAGGTCCATCAGCATTTCTTCGCCGAGGGGACGCGCATTACCGCGCTGGCGGCTTCATCCGGCTATCGCCACGACGGTGTGTTGTGGGCCGGGACCGACAGCGGCGTGTTCCGCTCGACCGACCGCGGCCTTACCTGGCAGCAGGTTGCCGCGCTGCCGGATGCGCTACCGGTGGTGTGGCTGACGGCGGATGGGGAGGTAGTGAGCGCAGTGTCGCTGGGAGGACAGGTGTGGCGCTGCGCCCGAACATCGGAAGGAGGCGACGATGACCGAGCGTGAAACGATCCCCTTCGAGAGTAGATACGACGGTGTGTTGGCTTATGGGCTGCGCAACGACGCGGTGGAGATTGTGGTCACGCCGGCGGTGGGCGCCAAAGTGGTGAGTTTACGCAATCGGCGCAGCGGTCGCGAGTGGATGTGGGCGCCGCCGGACCACCGCGCACTGCGGGTGATGCCTGTGGGCGCGGCTTTCGACAGCGGCTCGCTGGTGGGCGGTGACGAGTGTTTCCCGACAATTGCGCCGTGTACCTGGCGCGGGCGCGCACTTCCCGATCACGGTGAGGTATGGGGAATCAGTTGGTTTCTGGATGAACAAGCCTGGCAGCAGGGCAAGCTCCGCACTGGAGTCTCGTTGCCGGTCTCACGCTTTTGGTTTGAGCGCACGGTGACATTGACGGGCGACACGGTGACCTTCGACTATGCGCTACGCAACGAGGACTTCATACCCCAAGAATTTATGTGGGCGTTTCATCCGTTGATGGCGATCACCGATGAGGATGAGGTGATCCTGTCGCCGGCGGTGGAGCAGATGCGCCTGGAAGCGGCGATGAATCTCCCGTTGGGGGAGCAGGGCGCCGTAGTGACATGGCCCGCGCCCCTGCCGGGGGTGCGTCTGGATCGGCTGGACCTGGGCGGCCCGGCAGCCGTGAAACTTTTTAGCGAGGAACGCGCAGTTTCCGCGGCGGCGATTCGCCATCGCCCGACCGGCGAAGAGTTGCGCTTTGAGTTTGACCCGCGGGTGGTGAATACGTTGGGGGTCTGGTTGACGCGCGGCGGCTGGAACGGCTATCACCACCTGGCGCTGGAGCCGGGAATCGGCGCGCCGGATGCGTTGGATATTGCGGTCAACGGCTGGAAGCGCTATGGGTTGGTCTTGCCCGGTGACATCATGCGCTGGCGTTTTCGGCTGCGTTTAATCGCTTAGTGGGCGGCGTTGCTGTCTGTCGCGTAGGCAAACGGTCCGCGTGCGGACCGGCTTTGGTCCGCACCGATTTGCCGAATGGGCGAGTCTGCGGTAGCATGTGCAACCATGGACGGCATTACAGCGCATGTCTGCCGCAGTCGTCTCTTTTCGATTGCGCTCCTATGCACCCTCATTGTCGCCGGTCTCTTTCCCCGTGCCGCCGCGGCCCAAGACCTGGGGCTGAGCGAAGACGGTTTGGCAATCCTCACGGCGATCAACCAAGCGCGCGCCAATGCCGGTCTCGGCCCGCTGGCAGTACACCCGCTCCTCAACCAAGCCGCGCAGAATCATGTCAACGACATGATCACCAACTATGTCTACGGGCATTACGGCAGCGACGGTTCGACGGTTCGGATGCGTGTGGCGCGCACCGGCTATTCCAATGCACCCTGGGTGAGCGAAAACTGGGTTTCGGCGAGCAGCCCCGCAGGCGCCATGCGCTGGTGGATGAACGACTATATCCACCGCGTCAATATCTTGACGCCGCGCTGGCAAGAGATCGGGATCGGTGTAGGACGGCGGGGCAGTGAGATGATCTTCGTCACAGTCTTTTCTGCCGGGGGCGGGGTAGCAGGCGAGGCGATTGCCGTGGCGCCCGTCGCGCCGGCAGAGGCGCCACCGCCGCCTTCGGTACGGATTGAGCCGCAGCGCGTGCCGCCGGAAGGATTGGATTATACTGTCCGCGGGGGCGATACACTGCTGGCAATCGGGCTGCGCTATGGGTTGCCCTGGGAGCGCATCGCTGAAGCCAACGGTTTGAGCGAAACGTCGCTATTGCAGATTGGGCAGGTGCTGCGCATTCCGGGCAGCGATCCGGTGATACCCGCCGCACCACCGCCGCCGCCGGTCCCCACTGAGCCGTATACGGTGAGCGCCGGCGATACCCTCTTCTCCATTGCCGCCAAGCGTGGGTTGACTTGGCAAGAGGTGGCTGCGGTCAACGGCTTTAGCGAGCGGACGATTCTCCAGATCGGGCAGGAGATCAAAGTGCCGGTGGTGGAGGTGGTCGAGGAGCCGCAGCCGGAGATTTTAGCCGTGGTGGCGGCGCTTCCGCCCTCTATGGCGGTTGTGCCCGATCCGGGGCTGAACGCCGTGCCCAACGCGACCTACTACACGGTTGCGCCCGGGGATACCGTCTTCTCGATTGCGATGGCCCACGGTCTGGATTGGCAGAAGCTGCTGAGCTTGAACGGGCTGACCGAGAACAGTTTGCTCCAACTGGGTCAGCAACTCCGTCTGCGCTAGTCCGATTTTCCCAACCCAGCCGACCGTCTCGCCGTGTGTCCGCCGGCGTTTCTCCGGTGTCGGCAGGACGTGTGCGGCGATTGTGCCGGTTTTGACAAGCGCATCCCCGTGCGCTATGATTCGCCCACAATTGAATTGAATGCTCTTATCCAGAGAGGTGGAGGGACCGGCCCGATGAAACCTCGGCAACCCGGCACCGGCGCAGCAACGAGGCTGCACGGAGCGCATGGGTGCCAACTCCGGCAGACCAGTTCTGGAAGATGAGAGAGTGCGCACTCGGCTGCGGCTGCCGGAATTGCCCCACCCGGCAACCTCCCAAAGGCCCAGCATTGTCGGCCCTCTCATTACCAGGAGAGGGTTTGTTTTTTTAGCGGATGGCCCAGCAAACATACCCCAAGAGGAATGAGGAATCCATGAGCAGTGAACGCAAGTTCGGTTTCAGCACTCGCCAGCTCCATGCTGGGCAAGCGCCCGATCCCACAACCGGTAGCCGGGCTGTCCCTATCTACCAGACCACCAGCTACCAATTCCGCGATACGGAGCACGCGGCCAATCTCTTTGCCTTGCGCGAGCTGGGCAACATCTACACGCGCATCATGAACCCCACCACCGATGTGCTGGAGCAGCGCTTGGCGGACTTGGAGGGGGGCGCAGCGGCGTTGGCAGCCAGCAGCGGGCACGCTGCCCAGGCGATGGCGATTCTGACCCTGTGCGAGGCGGGGGATCACATCGTCAGCAGCAGCCGGCTCTATGGCGGGACCTATAACCAATTCAACTATACACTGCCCAAGATCGGGATCCAGGTGACCTTTGTGGACCCGAGCGATCCGGCGAATTTCGAGCGCGCCATCCGCCCGAATACCAAGCTGATCTATGGGGAGACGCTGGGCAACCCCGACATCTCGGTCTTCCCGTTTGAGGAGGTCGCTGCGATTGCCCAGGCGCACAAGATTCCGGTGATGATTGACAACACCTTTGCCACGCCCTATTTGTGCCGCCCGTTGGAGTGGGGCGCCAACATTGTCGTGCACAGCACAACCAAGTTCATCGGCGGGCACGGCACCACCATCGGCGGTGTGATCGTGGACGGCAATAACTTCGACTGGCGCAGCGGGCGCTTCCCCAATTTCACCACCCCGGACCCCAGCTATCACGGGCTGGTCTATGCCGATCTGCCACTGCCGCCCTATATTATTAAGGCGCGCGTACAGGTGCTGCGCGATCTCGGCGCGTGCCAGGCGCCGTTCAACTCGTGGACCACGCTGCAAGGCATTGAGACGCTCAGTTTGCGCATGGACCGGCACGTCGCCAATGCCGAGGCGGTGGCGAAGTTCCTGAGCGAACACCCGCGCGTCAGTTGGGTGACCTATCCCAGTCTCCCCAGCCACCCGGACCATGCACGCGCCAAGAAGATTTTGCCCAAGGGCGCCGGCGCTGTGATGGGGTTCGGCATTCAGGGTGGTGTGGAGGCTGGACGCACCTTCATCAACTCGCTGAAGCTCTTCAGCCACCTGGCAAATGTGGGCGACGCCAAGAGTTTGGCGATTCACCCTGCCAGCACGACCCACAGCCAGTTGACGGTGGAGGAGATGGCAAGCGCAGGGGTCACGCCCGACTTCATTCGCTTGAGCATCGGGTTGGAAGACTTGGACGATATTCTGTGGGATTTGGATCAGGCCCTGGCGGCGACAGCTGCCTAGGCCTGCGCAATAGACGGCAGGTGAGTAGCCGACCGGGGGCCGTCGGGCTTTCCGGTCGGCTCTCCTGTGTGGTGTGTGGGCCGGCGCTGGGCCGGCTGTGACCGGAGAGAGCGATACAATGCGGCAAGAGACTTCGGTTGGCTTGGTCAAGACCCATTTCTTTACCTTTGCACAAGATGAACCCATGCGCCTGGAGAGCGGCGCGACGTTGGGACCGGTGACATTGGCCTACGAGACCTATGGGCGCCTCAACGCCGAGCGCAGCAACGCGATTTTGATCCTGCACGCGCTCAGCGGCAGCGCGCACGCGGCGGGCTATCATGATGCCGCCGATCCCAAACCGGGCTGGTGGGACCAGTGTATCGGCCCCGGCAAGGCGTTCGACACCGACCGCTTTTTTGTGATCTGCTCCAATGTGATCGGGTCGTGTTACGGCTCGACCGGGCCGTCGTCCATCAACCCGGCAACGGGCAGGCCTTACGGGCTGGCTTTTCCGGTGGTGACCATCGGAGACATGGTGCGCGCCCAGGTACAGTTGATTGACCATCTGGGCATTGACCAACTGCTGTGCGTGGCGGGGGGGTCCATGGGCGGTATGCAGGTGCTGGAGTGGGCCGCCAATCACCCGCACCGGATCAAGGCGGCCATCCCATTGGCGACCACCGCGCATCACAGCCCCATGTTGATCGCGTTCAGCGAGGTGGGCCGCCAGGCGATCTACGCCGACCCCAACTGGAACAACGGGGACTATTATTTGACCGGTAAAAAACCGGACGCGGGCCTGGCGGTGGCGCGCATGGTGGGGCATATCACCTACCTGAGCGAAGAGTCCATGCACAAGAAGTTTGGGCGGCGCTTGCAGAAGCTGGAGCAATACGGCTATGAGTTCGACACCGAGTTCGAGGTGGAGAGCTATCTGAAGTACAACGGCAACAGCTTTACGCGGCGCTTCGACGCCAACAGCTACCTCTACGTCACCAAGGCGATGGACTACTTCGACTTGAGCCGCACCACGGGGTCGCTGGCGGCTGCGTTTGCCAATTCGGCGCATGTGAAATTCTTGGTGGTGAGTTTCACCAGCGACTGGCTCTATCCCTCCTATCACAGCAAGGAGTTGGTGAGCGCGCTCACCGCAGCAGGCGCGGATGTGACCTATTTGGACATCATC
>CAKZVN010000229.1 GCA_937922105.1 uncultured Litorilinea sp. | reverse complement strand
CGAAGTCGTCCACCAGTTTTTGGCCGAAGCTGTTCATCTCGGTGCCGATGTTGAGCGGCAGGTCCAGTTGCCGCGCCAACTCCACCACTTCATAGAGCTTGCGAACTTTGAGATCGCGCGTTGCCGGGTCGCTCAAATTCCAGTTGCGGTCGGGGACGATATTGAGCGCGACCGCGCCCTTACCCACGAGCAAGTCCAGCAAGTCGCCGATGCGCTCCTCGCCGGAGGTTGTGCCGTCCAGCCAAGCCGCGCAGGGCAGCGCGCCGCACGCCAGGATCATGGCGTTGAGTTTGTCAATGGGCGGGAAGGTATCGTGTCCCGGCTGGACATAGCCCACGCCGCCCTTTTTCATGAGTTTGGCGCGGATCAAGTTCTGGAAGGCCGCAGGCTGTTCCATGAGGGACGCGACGTCGGCTTCGGGCATCTGGAGGCGTGCAGCCCAGAAGCGCGCCTGGTCGCGCTCGGCGGGGAAACGGCGCGCGGCGGCGAACACATAAGCCACCACGATGTGGCGTTCGGTGGCGTTGCCGGTGGGCGTCAAGGGGAGCACGTCGGCGTTGTAGTCTACCGTCACCGGGTGCAGATAGGCGTTGACCGTGGCGACCAGGCCGCGGTTGCGCTGCGCGGATTGGCTGCGCAGCTCGTGCAACAGCGCGGCTGCCTGGAGCGACACTTGGCCCGTGGTGAAGCCGATGCCCATGTGATAGAGCACGCCCGGCTCGCCCGGTGAGTTCATCTCGTATTGGTCGAACTCCGGCAGATAGACGCGCGTCTCGATGCCCGCGCTACCGCGCACACCGGTGCGGTCACAGGCTGCCAACCACTCGTCCACGCCGTCCAGCACGTCAAAATCCACAATACCCATGAGCCGGAAGCCGCGCTGCCGCCCCAGCCAGGCCAAGCCGGTGGGCGAATAGCCGTAGGCATTGAACGAAAAAAAGGTGTGACAGTGCATATTCGCCACCTCGGCCCAAGCGGCAACAGGCGGCAGGTTGAGCGCCAGCAGCTTGTCCAACGCCTGGGCGCGCATGCCCGGACGAAAGTCGTTGAGCTGCGCCTCAAGGTCGGCAACCGGTTGCAGCGTGGACTGGGCAGCGGACTGGATATCACTCATGGTGTAGCGCCTTGTTGGAATTTGCCGGCTCGGACGGCAGGCGGATGGCGGCGCAGTTGCGTCTATTGGAAGCCGCCGCTGGTCGCAGCCAAGCCGCGCGCCTCACGGATGCGCTGCTCATAGCCGCTAGCCCAATAGGCGGCAATCGGATCGGCGGGCGCGCCCAGTTCCTCACGCACTTGGGCCAAGAGAGGACGCACATCTGTGCGGAAAGCGTCGGTGAGAATCTTGTGCGCGGCCAAGACATTGCCCTCGGCCTGGGCTTCCGCCAGCTTGGCACGCGGCACGATCTGGGCCTTGGCATAGGCTTCTTGGCAGTTAAGCACCGAGAGGATCATGGGCGCGAGCTTGCCCTCCACGTTGTGGCACTGGTCAATCATGTACGCCACGTTGTGGGCGGTGGCGCGCAGCGCGGCATCGTCGCTCTGTTCCGCGGCGACCAACTCGCAATAGATCAGGAACAGTTCATAGGGGTTGACGCTGCCCACGATCAGATCGTCGTCGGCGTATTTGCGATTGTTGAAATGGAAGCCGCCCAGCTTGCCCTCGTCCAACAGGAAGGCAACGATCTGTTCGATGTTGACACCCTGGGCGTGATGGCCCAAGTCCACCAAGACCTGGGCCTGGGGGCCGAGTTTCATAGCCCACGCATACGCCGTGCCCCAGTCGGGGATGTCGGTGCTATAGAACGCCGGCTCGAAGAACTTATACTCGATCAACATGCGCCCGCCCGCGGGCAGGTTCCGGTAGACGATGCCCAGCCCCTCTTCGAAACGGCGCTTGCGCGCGCGCAGGTTGTCTTGCCCGGCATAGTTGGTGCCGTCGGCAAACCAGAGGCTCAAGTTGTTGCTGCCCACCTTGCGCATGATTTGGCAGCAGTCCAGCATGTGGTCGAGCGCCTGCTCCTGGATGCCGCGGTCGGGGTTGCCCAGCGAACCGAGGCGATAGGCGTCATCCTGGAAGACATTGGGGTTGACCGCGCCGATGGCGATTCCCCGCTCGGCGGCGTATTGGCGCATGCCGTCGTAGTCGTCGTTGTCGGGCCGGTCCCAGGGGATATGAATGGCGACGGTGGGCGCGCAGCCGGTCATGCGGTGGACCATTGCGGCGTCGTCGAGCTTCTCCTGGGTCGTGCGCGCCGCGCCGGGCCAGGCAAAGGCTTTGAAGCGCGTGCCGGAATTGGCATAGCCCCAGCTGGGCGTTTCGATCTTGTGCCCCTTGATCGCTTCTTTGACGGCAACGATGTCAATGCCCTGCGCGGCCAACTGGTCGGCGAGGACGGCATAGGCGGCTTGGTGATTCGACATGGCAGCGGCTCCTTTGTCACAGCAGCGTGTTGGCACGGGTGCGGATTGTCACAGCATCGTGGCGATCCGGGTCGGAACAATAATCGGGCAAACGCGTGTTCAGGCAGGCTCCACGCGCACGGTCAGCGGATGGACGGTCACGGTGCGCAAGAGCGCGGCGACTTGGTCGGCCTGGCAGACAGCGGTGCCTTCGTTGGCGACCACTGCGGCAGCCGCCGCCACACCCAGGCGCAGCGCGTCGGGCCATGGTTGACCGCGATAGCGCGCCAGCATCAGCCCCGCCGCCAGCGCGTCCCCCGCGCCTGCGGGGCTGACCACCGGGACGGGCGCAGCAGGCGCATAGAGCGCTACTTCGGCGGCGATCAACAGCGCGCCCTGCGCGCCCAGGGTGATGACAATGGCCTGGGTCGCCCAATGCCCCAATTGCTCGGCAAGACACGCCGCCAACGCCGTCAAGTCATCGGGCGCATGGTAGGGCGGCAACGCAACCCCTTGCCCCGCGGCCAACTCGCGCCCGTTGATCTTGAGAATATCGGGCAGCCCGACAATGCCTTGCAATAGCCCCGGACCAGAGCTGTCCAGCAGCGTTACCAGCCCGCGCGCACGCCCCAGCGCCAACAAGTCGGCAAAGGCATGGAGCGGCAGCCCCGGCGGCAAGCTCCCCGCACAGACCAACCCCCAAGCGCCGTCCGCGTGCTCCTCCACCGCGTGGCGCAGCGCGTCCAGGTGTTCCGGCCCTGCGCTCAACGTGGGGGCCAAGATGGTGGACTGGCGGTGCTGGGTCACGTCAGTGATCAAGACCGTTTGCCGCGTCCACCCGCGCGCCGGGATCATGCGATAGGGCAGCTTGCGCTCGTCCAGGAGCGCCTCCTGCATCTTGCCGGTGAAGCCCGCGTTAAGACTGATGGCAAGGGTGGGCGCGTCCAGTGTGTGCAAGACCAGCGCCACGTCAATCCCCTTGCCGCTGGGCGAGATGACCTCCCGCTCGGCGCGCACCAGGTCTTGCATGGCAAAATCGCGCACAAAGAGCACGCGGTCAATGGTAGGGTTGGCGGTGACGGTCAGGATCATGCTCTTGCCTAACGGTTTTGTCCGCCCAGCCCCAGCCCGGCGGCGCGCCCCAGCAGGTAGGTCTGCGCGCTCCATTCCAGCCGGTCCAGGGTGTCATAGGCGTCTTCCAACGACTTACCCACCACTGCCACCCCATGCCAAGCCAAGATCAGCCCCAGACCATGCTTGTTCAGCGCATCGGCGCGCGGGGTGAGGGCCTCTACCACTGCGTCGGCTAGCTCTTGGCTGTGGGAGGGCAAGTTGGGCACAACCGGCACGTTGCCGAACTTCTCGGTGTACTGGTTGACCGGCGGCAGGCTCTCGCCCGCGCTGGCAAAGACGGTCAAGTACTGGGGGTGGGCATGAATCACGCCGTTGACCTGGGGGAAGTGGCGGTAACAGGCGAAATGCATGCGACTCTCGCGGCTGACTTTGGCTGGTTCGCCCTCCAGGATGTTGAACTCCTTGTCGAAGACCAACACCATATCGGCGGTCAAACGCCAGCGGTGCTTGCTGCCCAGATAGCGCGGGGTGATGAAAATGGTGTCGTCCACGCGGCAGCTGAGATTGCCGCCCGCGCTGTTGGTGAGCCGCCGGCTATAGAGCAACTCCGCAATTTCGATCATGAGGGGGCGCGGGTCTGTCGAGGTGGGCATGGGGCAGCCTCCGCTGGGTGGGCGGGATGGGTTGCGTGCCGAAACGCCCGATCCGGGAACCGGGCGCACAACATCGAAAGCACTTCAGAACACAACAGAAAGTGTAACACAACTCCAGCCCGTCGGCAACCAACCGGCGCTCCCCGGGTGTGTCCCAGGAATTAGGCGAGATTATGGATGGAGGAGAGAAGAGCGCCAGATTTCATGCCAACGGTCGCTGAGGAGGGCAGACCGCAAGGCGAGCATGGCCTGTGCGCCTTTGCGACTCCACCGCATGCCTGCCTGC
>CAKZVN010000228.1 GCA_937922105.1 uncultured Litorilinea sp. | reverse complement strand
CGCGAGAACTGGAGCGAGGATGCCCAACTCCTGCCCGCGATTGTCGCGGCTCTGGACTTTGCCCCCGCTTTTCCCGCGCCAGAGTTGACCACGACGGCGGTACTCAGCGCCGAGTATCGCCGCAGCTTCGGCGCGGCCGGGTCGCTCTGCTATGAGACTGAGTACGGCCTGCCCCACGAGTTTCGCCAAAGCCAGGAATTGGCTGATATCTCCGGCTTCTATCGCGCCTTCGGCTTTACCCTGGGCGGCGCGCTGCGCGAGCGGCCCGATCATCTGGCGGTGGAGCTGGAGTTTATGCACCTGTTGGCGATGAAGGAGGCCTATGCCTTGCTGCACGGGTTGACGGAACATGCCGAGACTTGTGTGGAGGCTCAGGCCAAGTTTCTGGGCGCACACTTGGGCACGTGGATTGACCTCTTTGCCCAGAGCTTGAAGCTCAACAGCGCGGAGGGAATCTATGCGCCGCTTGCCGACTTCACCGCCGCCTTTGTCAAGGCGGATGCCATGCGCCTGGGGGTTGTGCTTGTCCCGCGCAGCCGCAAGGAGATCCGTCACACGCCCTATGACCCGGACTTTTCCTGCTCCGCTTGTCCGGTCATGGACCTGGCGCGCGAGCGCTAGCTCCGTTGTTCCCATTCCTACCGGCTATCCGAATAGGAGCGCACTATGTTGACTCGCAACCGACTGATGACCCTGACCGGCCTGCTCTTGGCGCTGGTCGCGGTGTGGCTCAAGGTCCCGCTTGCCAGTTCGCAAGGCCTGACCATTGCGGTAACCGGGATCAACGGCCCCTTGCCCGTCACCGAGCTTGACTCGGAGTTGTGGCGCCAAGCCACCGCGGTGGAAGTCCCTTTGAGCGCGCAGATCATTGCCCGCCCCATCTTGCCCCAGACCAATATCCATGCGGTGACCGTGCGCGGTCTGCATAACGGCGACGAACTGGCGCTGCTCGTAGAATGGGCGGACACCACACGCAACGAATCTACCCTGCGTCCGGAGGATTTCCGCGACGGCGTGGCGATCCAGTTCCCGCTAGCCGAGGGATTGCCTTTCTTCTGCATGGGCCAACAGGGGGGCAATGTCAATATCTGGCACTGGAAGGCGGATTGGCAGGCCGACATCGTGGCACAGCGCACCCTGCGCGATGCCTTTCCCAACATGTATGTGGACTACTACCCCTTCACTGAGGAAGGGGGCGATGTCCTGTTGGCGGCTTATACCGACGTTGCCTATCTCCCCGCGGTCGCCGCGCAAAACCTGATGGCTGCACCGGACCATGCGACGCCGGTCGAGAACTTGATCGCGGGCGGTTTCAGCGCGCTTACCGGTTTACCTGCCGAACGCCAGATTGTGCAGGGGCACGGCGAATGGCACGACGGCGTGTGGCGCGTGATCTTTGCGCGCACGCTGCGCACGGACCAACCCGAAGATGTGGCGCTGGCGCCGGAGCAGGTCTATTCTGTCGCCTTTGCTGCCTGGGATGGCGCGAACGAGGAACGCAATGGCGCCAAGTCCACTTCCCAGTGGGTCTCGCTGCAACTCCTGCCTCCGGCGGCAAGCTCCGGGCAGATGGACCCGAGCAGCGTGGGACAAGGCGGTGAGCGCCTGCCGTTGTGGGCGTGGCTGGTGATGTTGGTGACGCTGGCGTTGATGGTGTGGGCCGCCGTGCATTACGCTAACCTCGGCAAGCGCGGGCAGGCGGCGTAGACTGGCGGCGAGACGTGACGCGCCCAAACACAAGGCGGTGCAAGATGGCGCAAGACCTGGCGGTTCATGTACGGTTCGGCCCAGAGACGGGCGACCTGGTGGTGGCGCAAGGCCGCGGCGTTCTCCCGCCGCTGTTGGGGATGCTCGTCGCCGCGGGGCTGGTGGACTGGCTGGTGACGCGCACGCTGACGCGGCTGGCGATTCACCTGCCCAAATCCGACGCCATGATTGCCGGCTATGCGCTGCTCGGCTGGGTCGGGCAGGTCGGCTCGACGCTGGCTGCGCTACTGGCGTTGGCTGGTGTGCTCTGGATCGCCGGGATAGAATGGCAGACGCGGCGCGCCTGGGTAGCGCTTGCATTGGCTGGGCTGGTGCTGCTCAGTGTTGTCTTCCTGGTGCGTCCGCCGGGCGGTTGGCTGTTGGCGGCGCAAGGGTTGACGGGGCTAGTGCTGGCGGTGTTCGTCGCGCGGGCCTGGCGCGTTGAGGCTGCGCCGCGGTGGGGTCTCCTGCTTGCTGCGGCGGCGATGTGTGCCGCGCTGGTGTACCAGGCGCTGCCGGTGCTCTATACACTGTTGAACTTGCCGGGACCGGCTGCTTGGGCCAAGCCTGCTTTCTTGCTGGGCGAGGCGTTGGTGGTTGCCGCGGCATTTGCCTTGTGGGGCGCCTATGGGCGGCAGGCGGCGCGGCGTGTCTGGTGGGCGGCGGCGCTGCCCGCGCTGCTCTTTGCCGCGGCCTATCTGGTGCAACCCGCCATGACCGCCATCTTGGTGGTTTGGTCCAATGGCTTGACGCTCTATCTTCCCTGGTGGCTTTATGCCGCGGCGCTGTGGTGCACCGGCGTGGCAGTTCTGCACCAGTGGCAGCAAGGAGAGCGTATGCGCGTGGCGGGGCTTTTATTGCTGGCGGTGGCGGGCTATGCGCCGCAACTGAGCAGCCAAGCCTTTGCTGGCCTCCTCGCGCTCTGGGTACTCCTCCAAACTTCTTCTCCGCGTACTGTCTCTTCCCCCGGAACTGGCTGACGCCTTTACGTCACTCTGCCGGGTGCGGGCGATGGCGCGACGCGTGGCGGCGGTGTCCAAGCTACCCCGGCTTGCGCGGCTTTCTCCATCAAGAACGCCACGCTTGCGCGGGCTTCCTCGGCGGAGTGTACATGTTCCAAGAGTACCCAGCCGTCTGTCGGTAGATGGGGCGCAATGAGGCGCAAAAACTCGGCCCAGTCGGTCGGTCCTTGGCCCAGCGGCACCAAGCCTGCGTGGAGATGGAAGCCCTCCGCCAGCGCCACTTCTTTGATATGCACCACGCCATAGTGGTCCGCCAAGCGGGTACAGACTTCCTTCACCCGCGCCGACGGGTCTATCAAGTCCCAGAAGTCGTAGAGGCTGGTGGGGTCTATGTTGACGCGCAAGGCAGGCGAGCGCACCCGTTCCCACAGCGCCAGAAAGCGCGCCGGGCTGTAGATCGCGCCCTTCAGATAGGCCTCGATGGAAAGCTGCACGCCGTGGGTCTCCGCCAGTTCCAGCAACGGAGCTAGCACCCGCGCCATCTCGTCCAGCGCCTCCGTGCTGAAATTGCGCCGGTCCGCGACGGCAAACGCGGCGCGCTGATAGTTGCCCGGCCCGATGACCAGGGTGGTGCAGCCGGTCTGTGTGGCGAGGGGGATAGCCTCCTCCACGATGCGGCGCTGCTCGGCATCTACGTTGAGCGCGTTGAAGCCGAATGCCCCGATCTGGCAGACGGACAGTCCGCGCGCCGCCAGCGGCGCCAACGTGGCGTCCGCACCCTCTTTCACCAGGGCGGCAGCCTGAACGGGCACGCCCTGGATTCCCAACGCCGCTGCCAAGTCCAGCGTGGCGTTACCTGCTTCCAAGCCCAAACGCATGATGGTTTTCCCTCTGTGTGTGGTGAAGTCGCAGGTTATTCCAGCAGCACGCGCTGTCCGCGTGCGGCGGACTCTGCCACAGCCATCGCCAATGCCACCGCGGTTGCCCCTTCGGCAATTCCGACCGAGGGCTGTGCGCCGCTGCGGACACAGTGGATGAAGTGGGTGAGCGCTTCGGTATAGCGTGTACCGGCAAGGATTTCCGGCGGCAGGCTAAGCGACTGCATGGCACGGTCGGTGCGCGTCGCCCAGTGTACTTCTTCCCAGATATGATGGCGCCCGCGCAACATGGCTTGCCCGTTGGCGGTCACCAGGTCGAGGCGCGGGAAATCGAGCCGCGCGGGGGTTCCGATGCCGCCCAGGGTGAGGGCAGCGACTGCGCCACCGGCGAAGCGGAGCGTGACGGCGGCGGCATGGGCCGCGGGCGTCACGAAGGGGTTGATGGTCTCCGCGCTGACCGCGACGGGCTTACCCAACAGATAGCAGACAGCGTCGAAGAGATGGCCCGAATTCTCGTTGAAGATGCCGTTGCCGTTTGCCGGGTCCCACAGCCAACTGTCCGGCGGCGGGTTGAGATGGAAGAGATATTCCCCATTGAGCAGTAGCCCGGGGCCTAACTCACCGTCCAGCAATTCTCGTAGCTTGACGATGGCTGGGTGAAAACGAAAACTGAAGGCCACCATGACGCGCGCGCCGGTTGCGGCGCAGAGCGTCGCCAGGCGTGCGGCCTGCGCGTTGTCTGCGGCCCACGGCTTTTCCACGAACATGGGCAGCCCTTTGGTAGCGGCAGCCTCGATCAGCGCTTCGCGCCCGCGCGGCGGCGTTGCGAGAATCACTGCGTCCAGTGTTTCCTCACGAATCATGGTGACGCCGTCGTGATACGGGGTGGCGCCATAATGCGCGGCATAGGCTGCCAACCCACCCGGCATGGACGGGTTGCGGTCCGCGACAGCCGCAATCTGGACGCCGAGTATGTTTGCCAGCGTGCTCACCAGATGCCGCCCGAAGCGCAACCCCACCACCCCGAACCGTAGCCGTTCCATGCGGTTCCCTCCTTGTCCAGCCCGCACATTTGGTCGGCGCGCAGGACCTCGCGCCCGCGTTGACCGCTCAATAGTCCAGGGTCGTGGTCATGAGCACTTTTTGGCCCGTGCGCGAGGATTCCAGCGTAGCCGCCATCATTTCGGTGATGTGCAGTCCCCACTCTACGTTAGGAATGGGGTCGCGGTCCTCCAGAATGCAGTCAATGAGATGTTGGGTGGATTGGTGGTAATAGTTGAACGCGCCGGGCACGGGCTGCGGCCATTTGGCGCGGCTGCGGTCCCCGCGCAGGGGAATGTGATACCAGCCGTCTGCATCTATGCTGGGCAACAGCTCTTTGCGGCTGCTGATGATGGAGGCCATGTAACCGCCGCCGAAGATGAGATTGCCGTCGGTGCCGAAGACTTGCAAACTCCCGTTGCCCACACCGGGTAGAACCGGATGGAAGATGCGCCCGACATGGCACGCGCCCACGCCCCCGTCCACCATTTCATAGAGCGAATAGGCGTTGTCTACCGCCTCCATGCGCACCGGCTGGGTGCGCGGCAGGTCTAGGACGACGTCCCAGTAGTTGGCGTGGTCCGGGTCGGTGGCTCGGCTGAGAAAAGCATCGTACTCGGACTCCGGCACAATGTGGTGTTCGGTGACGGAGATGGAGGTGTAGGCCATGACGCTCTTGCAAGGCCCCAAGACAGCCACAATATTGGCCGGGGCATACGGCAAGTCAAAGAGAAAGCCGCCTGAATCTTTGGCGTAAAACGCGGCTTGACCATAGGGGTTGCTGCCCAACCCAGGGCCATAGGTGGTCGGCCCGGTGGCGCCCAGGCTGAACCAGAGCACCTCGCCCAGCACCCCGGCGCGCACCAACGCGCGCAGGTGAGCAAAGTCCGGGTCCAGGGGTGAATTGGAACTCGGTTCGATGACGGCCTTGATCCCTGCGGCGCGTACCCCCTCGGCAATGCGTCGTGCATCTGTCATGTTGGTAGCCATGGGCTTTTGCAGGAGAAAGTGGCGACCCATCTCGATGGCTTTGAGCGCAAAGGGTACATGAGTGCCCGGTGCAGTCAAAATCAGGACCGCGTCCAACTCTACCTGCTCCATCATCTCGTAATAATCGTGGAAGGCCGACTTGGCGCCGAACAGCCGCACGCAGGCTGCGGTGCGCGCCGGGGCCAAATCACAGACGGCGGTGATCTCGGCGTTTGCCATGCGCATCAAATAGGGGAGGTAATAGGCCGTTGCCACCACGCCGCACCCGACTACACCCACTTTGATCGTGCGCGCCATATTCTGTCTCCTCTCCTGTGGGGGCGGCTGCGCCTGTGCGCGTAGGCGGGCTGCCCCGGATGGTCTACTCCCCCGCCGGCGGGTTCACCGTCACTGTGCCGAAGCTGCACGCAATGTGGTGCGCGCCCAGCAGAATCGAGCCGTGAGTCAGGCTTTTGGCATGGCCCGCCGCGCTCAGGTCCCATGTCGTGGGTTCGGCCTCTCCTGCGGGCCATACTTTGAGGCGATAGAGGCTGCCGCCGTCCGCCGTGGTTTCGACGCGCGCCTTGAAAACATAGGGCACATGCAGGTCGAGCGGGGCCGGGCAGTAGGCGGCGCGGCGGAATTCGGGGTCGAATAAGTTGAGTACCGGCCCCAAGTTGTGAAAGACGCAGTACCAGGCGATTGCGCCGTAGCCTTCCGGCCCGAAGAAGGGGCGCCGCGCTGCCCACTGGTCTGCGCCGCGGTCGCTGTGCCCCTGCCAGCGCAGGACAATGCCTACACCGGAGTGGCGGCTGGGCGAATTGAAACAGCTCGCATTCATGCCGTGGATGGTGATGGGCACAGTGACCTCGAAGTCACGCCAGGACATGTCGCCCAGCGCAATCAGACGGTCATAGCCGATCTCGAGGGGGGTGACTCCGGCGGGGGTGATGACCCAGCGCCCGTCCACCACCTGTGCTGCCTCCTGAATATGGGCTAGGCGCGACCACTCCACGGTATAGGGCAGCGGACAGGTCCCCTCCGCCAGTTCCACCGTGACTGTGCGTGTGGTTTCGCCGCCCTCCACGTCGGTGGCGATGATCTCGACCTGATTCTCGCCGGGGGATAGCTCCGCCAACGCCAGGTCAATGTTGAAATCGCCCTTACCCGCCAAGCGGCGCAAGTCCGGCCCCACCGCCAGCTCCTGCGCGGCCTGACCGTTGAGCCGGTACTGTAGGGTGGCGATGGGGGTATTGCCGCGCACGCGTCCCAGGATATTTACAAAGCGTTGGGGCCGTCCGCGTAAGCCGAAGCGTTGGCGGTCGCCATACCAAATGTCGAGAATCGGCGTTTGCCGCGCCACCGGTGCATGGTGCATGGAGTGTCGCTCCGCACGTTGGGGAGGGCGGAAATCGTGATAGACGAACTTGCTGGAACAGGGCAGCATCACGGTAACCAGTATACCCCGTGCGCGGCGCTCCCGCAATTGACCCTGTGGGGGATGGATTGCGTGTTAGGGCGGATGTTCGCTATCTCCTTGTAGTCATTTCCCTGTGGTCATGGGAGGCTCTATGGGGCAGTGGGGCAGCACGGCGCAGGCGGGATGGGAGCGCGGCGCACTGGTGGGGCCGGGATCGCTCTGGTACAATGCGTGCGTCGTGCGGGCCGGCGCCGGGTGGACCGGTTGTCCGGGCAGAGGAGAGATGGGGGAACACACCCTTGCGTTGGTTGCATAGACCGTTGCGCACGCTGTTTCCTGCCGCGCTCTGGCGCGGGGACCCGGCGCGGCGCGAAATTGCGCTTACGTTTGACGACGGGCCGGACGCGAGTTCGACGCCGCTACTGGTGGCGCGCCTGGCGCAGTTGGGCGTGACCGCGACCTTTTTCTTGGTGGGCGAGCGCGTAGCCCAGGCGCCGGAATTGGTGCGCTGCGTGATGAGGGCGGGCCATCAGGTGGGCTTGCACGGCTATGACCACGGCTCGTTTTTGGGCAAATCCACGACCAGGGTGCTGGATGAACTGGCAGCGACGCAGGCGCTGTTGGCGGAGGCGGGCGGCTGCGATCCGGCGACTTTGCGCGCGGTGCGCCCGCCCTTCGGCCATTTTACGCCCGCGCAACTGGACGCGCTCTTGGCGGCGGGCTATCGGCCCACCATGTGGACTCTGGTCCCGTTGCATTGGCTGCAATCCGCGCAGGCGACGCTCCATCAGGTTTTGACACAGACGCGCGGGGGCGACTTGTTGGTCTTGCATGAGGCGTTGCCCGGCCCGCCTGTGACCGACTTGGTGGCGGCGATTGTGCCGCAACTGCTCGCCCGGGGGTATCGTTTTGTGACGGTGGAGGAGATGTGGGCGGCGCGCCGGGAAGCCGCGCAGGACACCGGTCCTGCTCTGTTGGGCCGTCGTCTCCACGGACTATCCCGGTAACTTGCGGTTGTCGGGATGACACGCACCGATACGTGCGTGCCATGAGCGCGCAATCAATTAGAAAGTCCTGGTATGAAACTATTTGGACGGATTTTGCTCGGAGTGGCGGCGACGCTGGTCGCGCTGGTGGCGATTTTGGCCGCGTCGATTGCGCTGGACGCGTGGATGACGCGCAACCGCGTGGCGGAGTTGGTGAATACGCAGATCGCCAATCCCGCGGGGCCGGCGGTGGGGGCTTATGTGGCGCGCCCGACGACGCCTGCAAGCGACCCGCGCGGCTTGCCGGTGGTGGTCATGCTGCATGAGTTCTGGGGGCTGAAACCCGACTTACTCGGCAAGGCCGATGCGCTGGCGGAGGAGGGCTATCTGGTGGTCGCGCCCGATATGTTCCGTGGGCGCACGACCAGCTGGCTCCCGCGCGCCATTTACCAGGCCATTACCATTCCCGAAGAGCAGGCGCTGGGTGACTTGGTGCCGGTCCTGGCGTGGGTGCGCGAGCAGCCCGATGTGGACCCGGCGCGCATTGTGATCATGGGCTTCTGCTATGGCGGCGGCAAGGCGCTGCAATTCAGCCTGCGCTACGGTCAGGTAGCCGCGACTGGAGTCTTTTACGGCGCGCTGGAGAGCGACCCGGCGCGCTTGCAACGCTTGCCGGGACCGGTGTTGGGGATTTTCGGCGCGCTGGACCGAGCGCCTTCACCGGAGCAGGTGGCGGCGTTCCAACTGGGGTTGCAGGCCGCGGGGGTGCCGCATGAGATCACGGTCTATGAAGGCGTGGGCCATGCGTTTTTGACCGATATGGAGGCCATCCGCCAGGGTGGCACACAGGGAGAGGCGTGGGCGCAGTTCGTGCGCTGGCTGGATCGGGTCGTGCCGTAAGCGGGGCGATTGGGGTACAATGGGCAATGCCCATTTCAACAAACCGTACACCAGCCATTCCGAACAGGGAGGGACGACCACCATGCCGAGCTATGGCGATCAATTTCTGGACAAAGTTGTGATTGTGACCGGCGGGGCTAGGGGGATTGGCCGCGCAATTGTGACCCAGTTCGCGGATTGCGGCGCGCATGTGGTGTGCGCCGACGTGGACACAGCCGCAGGGCAGGCGTTGGCGGCGGGCTATCAGGGACGCGGCGAGATCGTCTTTCAACAGTGCGATGCGGCGCGCGCGGCGGACTGCGCGGCGACAGTGGAAGCCGCGGCGACGCGCTGGGGCAGCGTGGATATTCTCTGCAACAATGTGGGCATCATGCCCAACAACGCCTATGTCCCCGCGCATGAGTTGCCCGAAGCCATGTGGGACCTAATTATGGATGTGAACCTGAAAAGCGCGTTTTTGATGACCCACTATGCCGTGCCGCATATGCTGGCGCGCGGGGGCGGGGTGATCATCAATACCGCCAGTGTGCAAGGTTTGGCGTCGGCGTACAATGTTTCGGCCTATGCCGCCAGCAAGGGAGGCATGATCTCGCTGACGCGCCAACTGGCGCTGGATTATGCGCCGCACAACATCCGCGTCCTCGCGGTGGCGCCCGGCTCGGTCAACACGGACTTGCTGCGCGCGACCACCGCAGCCATGACCGCGGAGGAAATGGCCGCGCAGTACGCGGCGTGGGGCAAGCCGCATCCCCTGGGCCGCATCGCGGAGCCGGAGGAGATCGCCAGCGTGGTGCTGTTCTTGGCGAGCGACGGCGCGTCGTTTATGACCGGGAGCACGGTCTGTGTGGACGGCGGCATGATGGCCAAGGGCGTATGGGCGCAATAGGGCGCGGCCTGTAAAGGAGAGACAACCATGGAGACGACAGGCCGATGGGCAGAACATGTGACGGTCGTCACCGGCGCGGGCAGCGGCATCGGGCGCGGGATTGCGCTGCGTTTTGCCGAGGCGGGCGCGGCGGTGGTGGTGGCGGATGTGAACGCGACCACCGGCGAAGCGGTAGCCGAGGAATGTCGCGCCTTGGGCGCACGCGCACGCTTTTGCGCGACCAATGTGGCGCGCGCAGCGGATTGCCGTGCACTGATTGACTTCACGTTGGAACACTTCGGGCAGATTGATTCGCTCATCAACAACGCGGGCGTGAATTTCGTCAAGCCCACGCTGGAGATGGATGAGGCCGACTGGGACCGCGTGGTGGATGTGGACCTCAAGGGCACGTTCTTGTGCAGCCGCTATGCCCTTGCGGCGATGGTTCCCCGGCGCCGGGGCAGCATCGTCAACATCGCCAGCGTGCATACCCTGGCAACGCTGGGCGAGGCCGCGCCCTATGCCGCAGCCAAAGGCGGCGTGGAGATGATGACCAAGGCGCTCGCCATCGAGTTTGCGCCTTACAACATTCGCGTCAACGCAGTCAGCCCCGGTCTCACCGATACCCAGATTTGGGCCGATATCCAGGCGGCGGCTGCCGACCCGGAAGCGGCGCGACAGCACTGGTTCGACAATATCCCGTTGGGCCGCGTGCAGAGTCCGCGCGAGGTGGCGAATGTGGTGCTCTTTCTGGTTTCCGACGACGCCAGCTATATCACCGGCGCCAACCTCTTTAGCGACGGCGGCATGACCGCGCTGTTGATCAACCGCGCCCGCTATGCCAGCAAGGCGCTGGAAGGCCATATCAAGGCGTAGGCGCGCCATACACCCATCCGGGAGGATGCCATGCTCGACTTTGCGATTGTGGATACGCACCTGCATGTGTGGGACCCG
>CAKZVN010000227.1 GCA_937922105.1 uncultured Litorilinea sp. | reverse complement strand
GGCGCTGAAGGTCGCCTGTGGCTCGGTGACGCCCTTTTCCGTGCCCGCCACCTTGGCTGTATAGCCGGAGAGGAAGTGGTACATGGCCTGCTCCGGGGTGAGTTTGGCGATGGGCGGCAAGACGCCGAACGCGTCCGCAGTCAGCATGATGATATTGGTCGGGTGGCCCGCCAACCCCTTGCGTGTGGCACGCGGGATATGACTGATGGGATAGGCGGCCCGCGTGTTCTCGGTCAGCGAGTCGTCGTTGAGGTCAATGCGCCCGGTCTCCGGGTTGAAGCCCACGTTTTCCAGGATGGTGCCGAATTTACGCGTGGCTTCGTAGATGTCGGGTTCGGCGCTGGCAGAAAGACGGATGGTCTTGGCATAGCAGCCGCCCTCCAGGTTGAAGATGCCGTTGTCGCTCCAGCCGTGCTCGTCGTCGCCAACCAACGTGCGCGAGGGATCGGTGGAAAGGGTCGTCTTGCCTGTGCCGGACAGCCCGAAGAAGATCGCCACGTCGCCGTCCGGCCCGTAATTGGCCGAGCAGTGCATGGGCAACACACCCTTCAACGGCAGGAAGTAGTTCATGGCGCTGAAGACCGACTTCTTGATCTCACCGGCATATTGGGTCCCGCCGATGATCACCATGCGCTTGCCGAAGTGGACTGCGATGAAGACCTCCGAGCGCGTGCCGTCTAGTTCGGGGATGGCGTGGAAGTTGGGCGCTTGGATCACCGTGAACTCGGGGACGTGGGTCTTGAGTTCCTCGTCGGTGGCTTGGATAAACATGTTGCGCGCAAAGAGGGAGTGCCAGGCCGTTTCGGTGATGACGCGCACCGGCATGCGATAGGCCGGGTCCGCGCCCACGAAGCAATCCTGCACATAGAGTTCGCGCGATTGCAGATAGGCGGTCAGGCGACGATGCAGATTGTCGAAGTTCTCCTCCGACATGGGCTGGTTGACCTTGCCCCAGGCGACATGGTGCGCGGAGGAAGGCTCGTGAACGATGAACTTATCCTTGGGGGAACGTCCGGTGTGTTGACCGGTACGCACCACCAGCGGACCCAGGTGGGCGATGCGCCCTTCGCGACGCAGCGTTGCGTGTTCATACAAGACCGGCGTGTGCAGCGTCCAGAAAATCGTATCGGTATGGCGAATCCCGTGATTCTCCAGACCATAGGCACTGGATGTCAGAATCGGCATCGTGGACGTATCTCCTTCAACAGGCTCGGATGCGGCACCGGGATGGACGAAAAACAGCCCCGGCGTTGCAGCGCTATGATACCCGGCTTCAGTGTACGGACAAATGCTCAAAAGACAGCCATGCAGATGGTCAGAGATGCGCCCAACCGCGCGGGCAGTCTTAGCCCTAGCCAACTGGCTAGGGCGCGAGGAAGCAGTTCGCTTGTGAGGAAGATAAGGAAGAGAGGGCGCAGTCGCAGCGGAAGGGTTTCCCCCGCGCCGGGCGCTGTGCAACTACCGCTTGTGCATCATATGCGCGAGATAGTCGTCACGGCTCCATGTACAATCAAGCAATCTGCGCATCTGTTGGCGGTCTACGCCGAGTTGTCCGCCAATCTTGCCCAGGAGGCGGTCATCAATCTCCGCATAGCTGCGCGAGAGAACGGTGTTGGCAACGAGCATATCATTTTCGACAATTCGATATTTCTGATGCTTGCTGCCTTCGCTCTCCTCGGCGCGTAGCTTGCCGACCAGCATCTGTCGTACATCGCGAACCTTAACCGGCATCTCCGATATACCTCTTCATGATGCTTAAGCGTTGTTGAAGAGGCGCGGAAAGCGTGCCGGGCCACGCGCGCAGTTCGCGGTAGTCCTCGACAATCACATCGGCGAGGTCCGCGATAGCCGCTTCGAGCGTGTCGCCTTGACCATACCACTGGAAAACGTCATCAACTGCCACATAACACTCCATCTCGGCGGACCAACTGACCCGGATGGGAATTGGAGCGCGCAGAATGAAATTGCTATCGCCCAACCGGGTCAAATGAGATACTTCATCCGCTTCCCGGTCACTCTGCGCGAGTTTCATATCACCGGAGCCGTAGTCGGTGCCGCTATCTGCCCCATTCGTAAGATCGTCCACTGTGGCTTGACCTCCGTATGCTAGTTCAGGACGATGAGCCGCCACGAGCTAAAACTTATACCCGAAGCGACGCAGCAACTGTTTGCGCGCGGCGATCTCCTCGTCGCCCTCGACCCCGCGCGACTTGAAACCATCCACCACGCCCAAGATCCCGCGACCCTGCTCCGTTTCTACCACGACCACTTCGGTGGGGTTTGCCGTGGCGCAGAAAATGCGACAGACTTCCGGCACAGCCTGCACAGTCTTGAGTACGTTGATGGGATAGAAGCCCTCGCCCAAGAACAAAATAAAGGCATGCCCCGTTCCCAGCGCCAGCGCATTCTGCTTGGCGAGTTCGATCATCGCGTCATCCGTGCCGGACCAGCGCACCAGCGCCGGTCCCGACGCTTCGCAAAACGCCAACCCAAACCGAATGCCGGGCACCGCGGAGACCAACGCCTCGTGAATGTCTTCGACCGTCTTGATGAAATGGCTTTGCCCTAAGATGAAGTTGATCGGGTCAGGCTTGTGGATGCGCACCAGGGTCAGTTCCATCGGAGACCTCCTCGCGCCAGGGGCGCGTTTGACAATCGGGACAGACACCGTAAAACTCCAGCAGGTGGCTGGTGATGGTAAAGCCGAAACGGGCCGCCAGTTCCTCGGTCATCTCGTCCGCCACGCAGCGGTCGAAATCCACCACGTGCCCGCAGCGCGCGCAGACCAAATGATGGTGATTGCCGTCGGCACGGATGTAGGTCGGCCCGCTTTCGCCCACATAAATGGGGCGCACAATCCCCAGTTGGGTCAGTAGCTCCAGCGTGCGATAGACGGTGGCGCGGCCCAGCGCGGGGTGAATGGCTTTGGCTTGCTCCAACACTTCGTTGGGGTTGAGATGTTCGCCTTTCTGGCGGACCACTTCCAGCACAGCCAAGCGCGGCGGCGTGATCTTGTAACCCGCCGCGCGCAGGCGTGCCACCAAGTCTGTGCGGTCGCTGTTGCTCTCAGTCGTCATGCGCTCTCCTTTCCGCCCGCGCTCAAGGAACCCATTGGGGACGTTGCCCGGGCCGCGCGATCTCCCATTCTCGACCGGTCGCCACCTCCAACACCCAGACCGCGATGGTCACATCCGGCCCGCGCAAAGGGAATTTGTGATAGAGCAAGTAGCGACCGTCGGGCGACCACGCGGGCGGGCCGTGGTCAAAGGCGGGCGCGATGGTCAACGGACGGGCCGCGCTGCCGTCGCTGCGCATGACCCACAGTTGCTTGCCCAGGCTCTCGCGCGGCCCCGCCATCTCTTTGCGCCGGAAGGCCAGCCACTCGCCGTCGGGCGACCACGCCGGCGAGTTGTCTTCCACGGGCACGTCGTGCAGGCTCAAGAGCGTGCCACGTTCGCCCTCCGGCGTCTCATCCGCCGGGTCCACGAGATAGAGATGAACCTCATAGAGCGCGCCACGCTGCTCCATACGGCTCAAGACCAGCCGGTTCTGGCGTGGATGCCAGACCGCCGCTTCCCCTGTAGACGTGGCATAGAAACGCTGCGCGCCCGACTCCAGGTGATAGACCCCCACGCCGATCAGGTTGGGCGACAGATAGCTCAGCCATTGACCGTCGGCAGACCAGCGCGGGTCAAAGCCCAGCTGTTGGCTGTCGCTGAAGAGCGCCGAGGTCTCGCCCGTTGCCAAGTCCATCAAGCGCAATCGCGGCGGGCTGACCACCGCCACCCCCATCCCCGTATCGTTGCGCTGGGAATAGGCCAACAGCCGACTATCCGGTGAGAAGGCTACGCTGCTACACGCGGCAGACGGGCAAGCCAGCAATAAGCTGGGCGCAGATGCCCCCGCGTTCAACGTCCACAAATCGCTGGTGCCATCTTCGTGGAGCATGGAATAGACAATCTGGCCCGATCCGGGGTCCACCGCAAAATCCCACACGCCGAAGGGCGCCTCGCCCAAACGCCGCGGCGGCTCCAGCTCGACGCGGTCGGGAGCCAGCGTGATGGGCGCCAGCCATAATTGCTCGCGCCCGCGCTCGTCCACCGCCGAAAAGAGCACACTGGTATGCCCTGTGCGAAACTCCCAGCTGAGCGGGGTGAGGAGCGAACGTCCCTGGCGGCTGCGCAACCCGGTCTCCAGATGGACACGGTAGGTGGTATCCGGCGCCAGCGCGCTGTGGGGCACAAAGACCACGCTGCTGCCCTCGGCGCGCAGTTCACCCGGCGCCGGCGGCTCCAGCCGCAGCGCCGCCGGGTCCAGGCTCTCGGCGATCAGCGGTTGGTCAAAGCGAATCCGTAAATGCGTCTGGGGCGAGATGCCGCTGCTGCCTGCCTCTGGGGAAAGCGCAACCACGCGCACGCCGACACGGTCGCCGCGACCGATCACCAGCGCAGTCGCCACCACAAGCAACGCCATCACCGCCCACACCGTGCGGTCGAACAATCCTGTTTGCATCATCCGGGTTACCAGCGGCCCGCCATGCTTCCCGGAAGCTACGAGCTTTCAGGAAGATGACACACGAATTACGGATAGAGATAGGGCGTATCCGGGATCTCCACCGGCGTGACGCGCGTCGCCACCAACACGGGCGGACGCCAGTTCTCCAGCGGGCTGCGCGCCATCACCCCCTCCACCTCGACCCACTGGTCATTGTGCAACGTTTGGCTCTCCGGCCATTGCACCACTAGGCCGACCACTACTGCGTCCGCCACGCAACAACTGACCACAAAGCGAGTCACCATAAACCCGTCCTCGCCATAACGCCCATCGCGAAAGACAAAGCCCACGACCTGCGCCTCCTGGCCCACCAGGCTGTCATAGTCCGCGCCGGTCTGGAAAGCCTGCCACCACTCCAGGATATTGCGATCACGCGGAGATTTCTGCGCGGTGGCGCGCACCGACGCGGGTAGCGCCGAGCCTTCAAGGCTCAAACTCACCTCGCGGTTCGCCAGGGCTGCCACCCCCAGCGGCTGCGGCGTGACCAGCAAGCCCAAGATCACCGGCGCGGCAATCAGCAACGCGCCGCCCCACGACAGCCCGTGGCTGTGCCCATGATCATGCCCGTGATCGTGCCCGTGCGCGTGAGGGGCGTGGTCGTGGTGACCATGCTCATGATGATCATGGTCGTGATGGTCGTGCGCGTGATGGTCGTGCGTGTGATGATCGTGCGCGGGGAGGTCGTCGCGCTTGCCGAACAGATAGAACAGCCCCACGCCCAATAGCCCCAACGCGGCAAAGAGCGTATACCCCGAAAAACGCTCGTTGATGTAATAGGTCAGCGTCCCCCCGGCGATGCGCCCATAGAGAAAGACGCCCAAGCCCACCAACAACAGGGCCTTGATCAATCGCTCCAACTTAGGATAGCGCATGGTCACAACCCCACGTTCAAGTTCCAAAAGACGCCGATGAAGAGCGTCAGCAGCAGCGGCAATACGATCAGATAGAGCACGATGCGCCGTTGGAAGACGCCCAAGAACATGAGCGCGCTCTTGATATCCACCATCGGCCCAAAGGTCAGGAAGGCCAAGATGGACCCCACGGTAAAGGTCCCGCTAAAGGCGAGCGCCACAAACGCATCCACCGTGGAACAGATGGAGAGCACAAAGGCCAACGCCTGCATGGCGACCACCGAGATCACCGGCCCTTGCCCGATCGCCAACAGCGCCGATTGCGGGACCAGCGTCTGCATCCCTGCCGCCAGCATGGAGCCGGCGATGAGATAGCGCGCCATATCAATGAAGTCGTCGCCCGCGGTGAAGAGCGATTGGCGCACGCGCACCCCCACCGGCGGTTTCGCAGCGGGCGCCGCATGACCGGGATGAACGGCATCACAGTGCGCGTCGTTGACCGCAGGCAGCAACAATTCGCCCGGCTTGGCCAAATGGAAGATCAGCCCCACCAGCATCGCCACCAGAATGGTGAAGCCGATGCGCCCCCACAACACCGGTCCCCAGCCGAACGCAGCCTGAGTGCTGAGGATCACGATGGGGTTGATGACCGGCGCTGCCAGCAGAAAGGCGACACCGATGGACATGGGCAGCCCCTTTTCATAGAGCCGCCGCGTCACCGGCACCACGCCGCATTCACAGACCGGGAAGACCATGCCCATGAGCGACCCCGCCAGGGCCGCGGGCAGCGCGCGCTTGGGCAAGAAGCGCTCGATCATGCCCTGGTCCATGAAGACCGCGATAAACCCGGAGACCAGCGACCCCGCCAACAAGAACGGGACCGCCTCGATGAAGATGCCCAAAAAGATGGTGACAAAGGTTTGGCCCCGTTGGAAGAGAAAAGCGCGCGTCCCCAGGCCCGCCCAGGCATCGGCAAAGAGCATCCCCAGCGCCGCCGCCGCCAACAGCGCGGTCAACCCCCAGCGCAGCCACGGGCGCACGCGGCCCGGCGATTGAGCCAGCGTCTCAACCGATGGGTATACCGATTCGTTTTTCGTGACCATGAATACTCTGCATCCTTATGAACGCCCCCGCCAATGTTCCACCAGTCTACCCGCAGGCAGCGGTTCGCGACAAACGAAGGTCATGGAGAGGGTGTGTCCCAGGAATTAGGCGAGATTATGGATGGAGGAGAGAAGAGCGCCAGATTTCATGCCAACGGTCGCTGAGGAGGGCAGACCGCAAGGCGAGCATGGCCTGTGCGCCTTTGCGACTCCACCGCATGCCTGCCTG
>CAKZVN010000226.1 GCA_937922105.1 uncultured Litorilinea sp. | reverse complement strand
CATGCGCCCGCCGGCACACGCGTCGCCGGGCCATCTCCTGCCCGCCACACCATGAAGAGGCGGTCCGCCGCCGCGCATCCTTGCGCCAACCAGACCATGACCAACCAGACCACCGGCAAGAGATACACGCGGCTATCCACGGTGGTGTAGGCCGCGGCGTAGATGCCGACCGGCAACACCCAAAGCAGAGCGACCCCGCGCCACCGCTCCCATGTCGCGGCCCCAGCGATCACCGCCGCCAAGCCCAGGGGCGTCACCTGGTCCACCAGCGTCCGCCCGACCCCCAACACGCGCCCGCCGAATTCCGCCGGGGTCAGCGCAAAGAGATAGCCGCGGTAAGCCTCTCCGCTGATCAGCCACCAAAAGCCGGCCCAGTCCACCGCATAGCCCCAGTTGACCGGCGGCGGTCCCTGCCCGGCGACCAGCGGAATACGGGCATAGCAAAGGGCGGCGACGATCAGCGCAATGCCGGTCATGCTCGCCGCCCGCCGCGCCACCACAGCGGCGATGTCGTTTTCACTACGCAGCGCATAGACCAGCGCAGGCCAAAGCAGTGCAGTTGTCAAGTGATGGGCTAGCCCCAACCCCAACAAGACGCCCATGCGCCGCACGTTGTGCGGCTCGACCAAAACCGCCCACCCCAACAGTGCGATCAACAATCCGTGCAGGGCGTAGACTTCGGTGATAAGTGCCTGGCTCCATACCAGCGGGGCTATGGCCCATGCGCCCCCCGCCACCCCCGCCCATAGCCTACGGCGGGGCTGCCCTTCCAGCAGCGCATGGGTCGCATAGACGGTGGCGCCTGCGCTCAGCCCGGCAACAAAGGCGCTCAGGCTGTTGCCCAGCCAAGCAGGTGATGTCACCCCCAGGCCGCGCCCCACAGCCAGCCAGCCTTGCAAGAGAACGGTATAGAGCGGGTAGCCGCTGGGGTGGGGAACGCCGTTGACCAGCGCAGCCGCCAACAGATCGCCGCCGTCTGCGCCGTGGTGCGCCCACGTCAAGCCCGGCGCCAGCGTGACGGCATAGAGCAGCCAGGCAACCAGCGTAGCGCCCAGTGCCGGTAGGCCCGGACCCGACAGCCCGCTTGCCCGCCCCATGTCGTCCCTGTGGCGATTCGAGGGTGCCTGCCAAGTCGGTGCGCCGACGTCAGGCTGAGGCACAGTCGGCCTGCCCTGAGTCCGCGCAGGGAAGCGTCCCCTCCAGCGTAACAATCGGGCCATTCCAGGGCAAACAGCCTGGCGGCGCAGAATGACGCCTTGCAGACACGACCTAGTCGAAAACCGGCGGCATCAACGGCGGCATGCCCAACGTGAGCGCGCCGGCATTGTAGGCTGCATTGGCGGCGCGCACGCCGACCAGGTTGTCAATCACTTCGCCCGGCGCCAGATCATCCGCCACGCGCACCACAATCGTCGCCGTGACGCCGGTATTGGCGGGGATGCGCTCCCAGCGGAACAAGAGCAAGGGGCGCCCACTGGGGGTGATGATGGTGGACTGCGTGCCGCCCGCGCCGGCGCGCGCCTCCACCAGGCGCAGCGCGTCAGGCAGTTCGTCGCTCAATTCCGCGCCCACCACGTCAATTGCGTTGGGGTTGTTCACCGAGATGGTCAGCGTCGCGGTGATGCCTTGCCAGACAAAGGGCGGGTCCACGGCAAAGCCTACCTGCAAGGGTTGGGGCGCCTGTTGCGGGCGCGTCGCCGCCGGAGCCGCGGGCACAGCGGGCGCAGCCGGCGCCTCGGTGCCGAAAAGTGGCAGCAGCGTGAGCGCGGCCCCCCGGTCGAAGTCCGGGTTCAAGAGCAACGCGCTAGCCCAACCGCGGGTTGTGGTGTTGGGTAAACAACAGATATACCACCACGACGCATCCTCGTTGCGCGCCAGGACTGTGACGCGGGTATCGGCGACCAGGCTACCGATCACCGCGAAAGTCGTCCCCGGCCCTTCGCGCACATTGAGCGCGGCGACACCCACCGTGGCGCTATAGTCCGACGGGGCGTCCGTTGCGCCGGGCAGCACGGGGAAGAGATCGGACGGGTCGGCTTCCTCACCCAAATCAACTTCGCCGCCCTCTGCCTCCTCCTGGGTGTCGCCGGCGGGCACATCGGAGGGCAGGGTGTCCGGTCGTGGGGTTGCGGTGGGCAGCGGGTCGAAAACCGGGGTCGCGGTGGGACGCGGCACCGTTTGGCTCAGGGGGCGCGCGACCGGCGCGGCCCAGGCCGGCGCGCCGGCCCACAAGACCACGCCGAAAAAGCCCGCCACCACCAGCGCCAACCAATACCGGCGCAGCAGAGCGATCAGGGTTCGGCGGTCGTTTCGGATGATTCGCATGAGTTCCCCTCCAACAATCTGGTTCCTAGACAGGCGGCGCACCTGCCGGAGATCATACGCCCAGGGTCTGGGCTGCGATACGCCGCCCGAATCAAGGCTGAGCCGGTACCCGGCTGGTCATGGCTGTATAGCCCAGGGTCAAAGCCCTGGGCAGTCCAGCTCATCACCGGCTTCCAGGCCTCTCTATAAAGCCGGCGCGCCGGTTTGCAGACACCGCCTAGCGCAAGACCCCGACAAAGTCGGCGACCACAAAGATCCGATGGGTGGTGGTAAATTCGGGCCAGCCGGTGACCAGCGTCAGGCGGGCCGTCTCCGTCGGCGCAAAGTAGGCGGCGGCGCGGGCCTGCTCCTGGGCCGTTGCGCCGGTGACCGGGATGGGGTCCGTCACCTCCACAATCCGATAGACAAAGGTGACGCCGTCACCGTCGATCAACAGCACTTCTTGCCCCACTGCGGCTTGGCCCAAAGCCAGCGGCGCAAAGACCGCGGAGCCGCCCAGCTGGCGTCCGGTCACAATGGTGTTGCCCGCGGCGCCGGCGCCGGCGCTGTTGATATGCCAACCGGCCTCGTCCAGCGGCACATCCCACACCGTAGTGCGTGTACCGTTGACCATCTCCAGCCGCCAGCCCATGGCGATGATGGGCACGTCCAGGTTGATGGCAGGAATCCGCAGGCGCACCGGCCCGGTAGTCTGGTCTTGAGCCAGCGGCGGAATTTCGGTCAACGTTCCGCTCAGCTCGGTGAAGCCACCAGGCGCGGCGATGGGCGCCGGGGTAGGAGTCGGCGCCTCCACCGCCCCCTGGCACCCCGCCATGAGCGCCGCCGACACTACACCTGCGGATAGGAGCAAGGGGAGCCGGCGAAGGGTAGACCGGAACGCGATGAACATGGCAATCTCCTCAAGCGGCGGGCAACGGCCTGTGCCTCCGGGACACGGCAGCCGTTGCAAACGAGTCCTGGCCGGTCCACTGCGGACCGTTTCCGGAGGTCTCCGCCTTCCATTCTACTGTGCTGCGCGGCTTTTTCCAAACCCTGGGCGGCAAGCCGGGCTACAGGCCCCAGGCGTGGTATACTGCCCAGACCGGCGCGGCGCGCTGCCGGCTTCGGCGCGCCGTCCACGCGCGATCAGGAGTCTTGCATGGCTGCCCGCTTTTTTGCCTTGTTGGTCGGCATTGACCGCTACGCCAACCCCTACCAAGCCCCCCACCTGCGCGGCTGCGTCGCCGACATTGAGGGGACCTACGCCCTCTTGGTCCATCGCTTCGGCATCCCCCCGGCGCACATTCGCCGCCTGGTTGCACCGCTGGACGACAAAGACCCCGCGCCCGCCGACCTGCCCACGCGGGCTGCCATTCTGGCTGCCTGGCACGATCACTTGGGCCAAGCCGGGCCGGGTGATGTCGTCTTTTTTCACTTCAGCGGGCACGGCTCGCAAGCACGCAGCGTGGACCCCAACGAGCCGGACGGCTTCGACGAGACTTTGGTGCCCCACGATGGGCGCACCCCCGGCGTCTATGACATCGCCGACAAAGAGTTGGCCGCGCTAATCCAGGCTGTCGAGGCGCGCGGCGCCCAAGTCTTTGTCTTTCTGGATTGTTGCCACGCCGGCAGCGGCACGCGTGGCATCCCCCCTGCCGCCCAGCGGCACCGCGCGCCGCAGCCGCTGGTGCGCACGTGCCCGCCCGACCTGCGCGTGCGCACAATCGAGGAGGCGGTCCCAGGCACCGCACTAGGACTACGGCGCGGGCGCACCCCCAGTGGGTGGCTGCCGCCAGGCAAGCATGTCTTGCTCGCAGCCTGCCGCGACGACGAACTGAGCTACGAATACCGCGCGCCCGGAACCGGGCAATGGCACGGTGTGGCGTCGTTTTTCCTACACCGCGCGCTGGCAGCCGCCTCGCCTGCCGTGACTTGGGCACGGCTCCACGACCAGTTGCTCAGCCAAGTCAAAGCGATCTATCCGGCCCAAACGCCCCAACTAGAAGGGCCGGGTAATCTCACCTTTTTCGGCAAAACAGGCGTCGCGCTGCAATCGTATTTATTGGTTATGGCGGTGGAGGGCGGCGACTATATTCAGGTCAACGGCGGCGCCGCAGTCGGCTTGACCCCCTCCAGCCGTCTTGCCGTCTATCCACCCGACAGCGACCTCACCGGTGAGCCGCTTGCCGTGGCGCTGGTGGAGGAGATCGCAGTAGACCATGCCTGGGCCAAACTCGACCGGCTGGTCGAGGTAACACCCTCCTGCCGCGTGAAAGTCACCGCGCTGGGCTGGGACAGCGCGCCGCTGGGCGTCCGCAGCGACGATGCGCTCCTGCGCCAAGCCCTGGCGACTCTTACAAATGCCATCCATGCGCCCTTCCTGGTAGCCCTGGACGAGAGCCAGGCTGAGGCAGCCGTCTTTCGCGTCCACGTTGACCGTGGCTGCTACGTGGTGACCGATGCCCACGGCACGCCGCTGTGGGGCGCGCGCCCGCCTGCTTCTGCCGAGGGCGCGGCGCGCGTGGCAGCCGCGCTCTATCACATGGCTGTCTACCGCAATGTACAGCGGCTGCACAATCCGGCCCCGCCACCGGCGCTAGCCGAGGCGCTGCGCCTGGAGGTGGTTGCCTATCAGCGCGGCAGTCGCGGCGAGCGCCCCGCCCAGCCCGAGCCGCTCCACGATCCCGGACATACCGCGGTCGTCGAAGCGGGGCGCAAACTGCGCCTGACCCTCCACAACCAGAGTGAGTTCCCCCTCTATCTGGCGATCTTCAACCTGGACTCGGAGTTCGGCATCACACGCATTTACCCCAGCCATGCGGTCAACCAAAAAGTCGCAGCCGGGCACAGCGTGGTCATTGACCCCATCGTGCCGCGCCTGAGCGGCCCCGATCCGGTACGCAGTCACGAGACACTCAAGGTCATTGCCACCCGCGTACCCGTCTCCTTCGATGTCTTGCAACTCCCCAAGTTGGAACAAGGCGATCCCCAGGCCGGTATGCGCGGGGACGACGCGTCGCCCCTGGGACGCCTGCTCAACGCCGTACGCCGCGCCGGCAACCGTGACCTGTTGCTCGAAGCCGGCGACCCCGCCGGTGACTGGATCACGGCACAGGTCGAGTTGACGGTGGTCGCCGCGCCCCAGCGCCACAACCTCCCGCCCGACTTGGTGCGCGTGGTCATTGATACGGATGCGGGCTGGAGCGTGGACAAACCCGCGGAGTGGAGCGGCGTCTTTTACTTGGCAGACGCCGAGCAAGCCGCGCGCGGGCGCAGCCCGCTGGCTCTGCCACCCGGTCTGGCGAATCCTGCCGCAGCCGCCTATCTGCGTCCCGTGCGCAGCGGCGAGACCCAGCGCGCGCGTCCCGGCCCGCCCGTGGTGGTGGGACTGATGGCTGCGCCCACACAGTTAGAGGCGATCACCCGCGCCGCACCGCTGCGCGTCGAGGTTCCCGTTGCCGACGAAACCGGGCTGGCAGGTGTCGCCGCGGTCGCCTATGACGGCGTTCACTTTTTCTGGGCCGGGATGCCCGTTCCCGCCATGGAGGCTTCCCCCACTGCCGACGGGGTGCGCCACCTTCCCTGCGACCTCTACTTCCTGCCCCCCCTCCACTCTGCAGCCGGCGCGCCACGCGACCTGCCGCGCGCGGTGCGCCTCTATTTTTACAAGGTCTTCACCGGCAGCCTCCCCGTCGGTGCCGGCGGTCTGCGCCAGGCCGACCTGGTGGACGGTCGCGCCGTCTATGGGCCGGGCAGCGGTGCAATCTTGCGCCGCGCGCTGACGCAGACCCGGCGCGTGGCGCTGCTCATCCACGGCTTTGCCGGCGACTCGCGCCCGCTAGTAGAACGCTTGTGGCCCTGGGCGCGCCGCCAGGGCAGCTATGATCTCTGCCTGACCTTCGACTACGAAACCTTTGCCACGCCCGTGCGCCAAGCCGCCGAGCAACTGGCGACGGCTTTGGCTGATCTGGGCTTCGGGCCGGGCGCGCCCTACCAACTGGATATCTACGCCCAAAATCAAGGCGCGCTGGTAGCGCGCAGCCTGGTGGAGCTATGCGGCGGTGATACTTACGTGGACCGCGTCTTCATGGGTGGGCCGCCCAACGCCGGGACGCCGCTGGCGAAAGGTATCTCGCTCATTCCGTGGCTGGCGAACATCGGTCTCAACGTTGCCGGCTCGGTCCCGCCTGCGCTGATTGCCCACTGGCTGCTGGAACAGTTCGTGGCGTCCGGCGCAGGCCTCGCCGATCTCGCGCCTGACTCGGACTTCCTCGGTGAACTCAACGCCGCCTGGCGTCCGCGACCGCCTGTGCCCTATTTTATCCAAACCGGCGACAACCGCGCCGCCTTTGCACAGTGGCATGACGCGGCCCGCCGCGTCATGACTCTCCTGGACGGCGGACTGGACGCGCTCTTCGGCGGTGACAACGACCTGCTGGTGAGCGTGGCGTCGGCACGCAGCCTGGAAAGTCGCCACCGTCGCTTGGCCCTCCAGGTGATCGGCGGGAACGCCTTCGACTACTTCGTCTCTGCCGAGGCACAGCGCGTCCTGGCGCGCTGGTTGGGCTGAGCGTCCCCCTGCGCCAAGCTATGCTACAATGGCAAGCTATGACCGATAGTGCATCCGACCGGGGGAGCAACCCCGGCGCCCACGACGTAGAGCGCACCGCAACCCGTTCCCCGCGTGAAGGCTCCCGCCCTGCAGGAGACCTAGCGCTTTGGCGCACGGTGGCTTGGCTTCAGGGGCTGCCGGAGCCGGTGGTGGCGGAGTTGGCTGCGGCGGCTGTACCTGCCCGTTACCACGCCGGCACCACCATCTTTTGGGAGGGCGACCCGGTGAACGGCCTCTACTTGGTGGCGCAGGGCACGGTCAAAATCTGCCGTTACAGCAAAGATGGTCGCGAACACATTCTCCATTTTATGCAGGCAGGCGACACGTTCAACGACGTAGCGGCGCTGGACGGAGGCCCCAACCCTGCCACGGCGATTGCCCACAGTGACGTAATCGTGTGGCGCCTACCGCGTCCTGACCTACATGCCGTGGTGGATCGCCACCCGGATTTGGCCTGGGCGCTCATTGAGAGCTTGGCCCGCCGCGCGCGCTTTTTGGTGGGCCAAGTGCAAGATTTAGCCATGCGCAACGTGCGCGGACGGCTGGCGAAGCTGTTGCTCGAACAAGCCGGGGACAACGACAGCGTCCCGCGCTTCTTGACCCAGGAGGAGATGGCGGCGCGGTTGGGCACCGTGCGCGAGGTAGTCGGTCGCTCGCTGCGCAGCCTGGCTGCGGATGGTATCTTGGAATTTGACCGCCACCGCATCGTGATCTTGGACCCGGAACGGCTGGCTGAGGAAGCGGAATTATAGCCCGCCGGTGTGCACCCACCGGAGTCGCAAACGGTCACCCCGCGCCAAAGTTTCCCCATAGACCCCCCAGGTTTGGCAAACGCCGGGCCTATGCTATACTCTAGCTAACTTTGTGAACGACATTACAAATCGGCGCGCCATGAGTGGCTCCTGCGCGCGCGGGCGATAAGGAACCGGCGATGGACGAAAAGCTGCAACGTTGGTTGATCACCCTGGGACCGTTGGTAGGCGTTCTATTGTTGCTCTATGTGGTCAATCAGGGGGTCGAATTCTATCGTCAAGGCGAGGAGACCATGCGCACCGAGCGGCGCGCCGCTGCCACGGCAACAGCTGCCGCACAGGCTGCCGAGGAAGCCGCAACCCCTGCCCAAGTCGCAAGCGACCAACCTGCCGCCGAGGAGAGTGCAGCTCCCGCGGATAATGCCGAAGCGGCAAGCGACGGCACAGCGGATACCCCCGCCGAAGGCGAGACGACTGCAGAGGAAGCAGCCACCGGCGAGCCTACCCCAGAGGGCGATACACCGGCGACCGACGAGGCAACTGCCGCCGAGAATGCCGGCACAGAGGGAACCAACGCGACCGAAAACAGCGGTGGAGAATCTGGCGGGAATTAAGGGCTGCCGGTTGCGCCACACACAATATAGAGGAAGATGAGGGGCGACCTGTGCGGGTCGCCCCTGTTGATCGTCACAGCCGAGACCTCCCCGAAGTTGATAAAGTCCAACCGGGACACCGGCAGAGTTGACGTCGCCCGCCGATAATACTATACTGGGGTATAGTATTGTGGGATTCACAATTCAACGGAGCGCAAACCGACCATGCCACTGTACGAGTATCTGTGCGAAACCTGTGGGCATTCCTTTGAGAAGCTCCAGAGCTTCAGCAAGGCCGACCTGCCCCAAGAGTGCCCGACCTGCGGCAGCCGGGAGGCGCGGCGCAAGCTCTCTTCCTTTGCCGTGAGCGGCGGCAGCCGCCAAGATGGATCGGCTGTGCGCCCGGCGCGCAGCCCCTTTTCCTGAGCGGGGTCCTGTTAAGGCAAACCGTGCGTTTGCCATCAAGTTGTACCACGACGCGCAAGACCGGCGCAACGGCGCGCCCGGCAAGGGCAACTCCCGCTTTGGGTGCCGACGAAACACAGTGTATGATCAGGAGGACGGTCCATGCACGGGGTCGAGTCTGCAGCAATTAAGGACCAAGTCCTGGTGCGCTTGCGCCGGGTTGAGGGACAAGTACGCGGCCTGCAGAAAATGGTGGACGAAGAGCGCGATTGCCGCGAGATTCTACAGCAATTGCAGGCGACGCTCGCCGCGCTGCAAAATGCCGGTGACCTCTTCGTGCGTGCTTATGCCAAAGATTGTTTGCTGCACACCGAGACAACCGACCCGCGCAACCGCGAGCAAGCAATTGACACATTGCTGGATCTGATGATCAAAGCACGTTCATGAAGGGACAAGGTGCAAATGGCTGCTGTGAAACATGCCCGCGTGGTGTGGAGCGGTGAGGGGCTGAAGTTTACGGCCCAAGCGGGGACGGGCTATTCGTTTGCCATGCAGGCGCCCGCCGATGAGCACGGCGCAACGCCCATGGAGTATCTGCTGGCGGGGGTTGCAGGTTGTACCGCCATGGATGTGGTGAGCATCCTCCAGAAGAAGCGCCAGAAGATCACGGGGGTCGAGGTGCAGATCAGTGGCACGCAGGCCGAGACGCCGCCTAATGTCTACACCGAAGCCACCATCACCTACATCGTGCGCGGCGAAGACGTGGACCCGGAGGCGGTGGCGCGCGCCATCGAGCTTTCCGAAACCAAGTATTGTTCGGCGAGCGCCATGTTCCAGCGTGCCGGCACTCAGATCACCACCCGCTATTTGATCGAGGCCGCGGAAGGGGCTGCGGCATAAGCCGACTGCGCGCAACACAACCGCACTGGGCAACGGGGCGTGCTTGCCTGAGCGCGCCCCGTTTTGTTTAGCAAGCGCCCAGGCGCGGGGTCATACGCGGGCAAGCGCCGGCGCGGCGCGCGCCTGCACCACGCGCCTGGTGTACAGTACCAACGCCAGAAGGGTCGCCCCTGCCGGGAGCAGGCTAACCCAGGCGGCAATCTGGAACAACAGCAGCGCCGGCACAAGCACCAAGCGCGCCAACCCCAACCCGGCGAGCGTGACCAGCAACACCCCGGTCCCCGCGATCCAGGCGCCGGACATGAGCCGACCAGCCCAGCCGGTAAGCGCGTGCGGCTGCCATACCTGGAGCAACAACGCCAGCAATACGCTGCTCACCCACCCCAACAAATAGTTGTGTAGGAAAAAGACGCGCAACTGCGTGCCCGCGCTCCACTGCCAGACACCGGGCCAAGCTAGGAGCGCCGCAATCGCCAAGTGGAGACCAAAGGCAACCAACCCCAGCCGGTGCAGCGCGGGCAGGGCATGACGGCGGTGATAGAGGGCAAGCCAGTGCCGGCCCAGCAACACCGCCGCGAGCACATTGGCCCCCGCAGCGACCCAGAACATCGCCGGCGTCAGTACGCCGGGTGACATCCCCAGCATGAAAGTCGGCAGCAAAGCCAAGGCCAAGACACCGGTCGGCAAGCGTTCAGGGAGCGGTCCCTCTGGCGCCAGTCGCGACCAGACTGTCCCCAACAACGCCAATGCAAACCACCCCGCGGCAAAGAGGTCCAAGAACAAATGGAGGAATAACTGTTGCAAAAGCGGGTGGAACGTCCCCCGCGCCAGGAGGGTGACCAACCCGGCTAACCCGGCTGTCGAAAGCACCAGCAGCGCCAACGCCCAATCCCACAGCTGCACCGGCAGGGGACGAGCCGCCAACCGGCGGGTCGCGAGGATGTACTGTGCCAGAAACGCATACCAGACCAGCACATTGAGACCGGCAACCATGGACCCCAGCGGCAACGCGCGCGTGCCGACCTGGGTCAGCCCGTAGCCGTTAGCCCAAAAAGCGGGAAAGCTCAACAGCGCCAGAAACGCGCCGGCTGCCAGCTGCACCCGCCCGGCGCGCCCCAGTGGATGACCGCCCCAGCGCGGCAATTCATGCCGGATCAGCGCCATCAGCCCCAGCGTCACCCAACCGAAGTACATCAAATGGCTATGGGCATGGCGCACCGCAGTATAGTTTTGCGCCCAATCGGGCATTCCCTGGTAAATCCCAAAACGGAGGAGGACGCCCGTCCACGCCGCCAACGCCAGCGCAGCCAGGGCGATCCAACCGGTCCAGCGTAACATCCTGGGGCGTACTTTCTGGGGTGAGGGACGGCAAGCGGGCGGCGCTCCTCACCAGCCGGCGCCGCCGTTTGCAGCATACGCCACCGTACAGCCGGTGACAAGGACCAATGTCTCAACCGGCCTGGCTTTCCACCTCTACCACCGAGGACCAGGCTTCGTTGCGCCGGATCAGCCACGCCTCGGCTTGGACCAGCGCCGTGACCAACTCGTTGATCTGGACCGGCTTGGAGATGAAATCGTTCATACCCGCGGCGCGGCAGCGCTCACGGTCTTCTTGCATGGCGGCGGCAGTCATGGCGATGATGTAGGGGTGGCGCTCGACCGGCAGCCGGGCCAATACTTGCTTCGTCGCCTCGATTCCGTCCATTACCGGCATGTGCACATCCATGAGGATGACATCATAGGGTTGGCGATGCACCGCTGCAATCACTTCCTCACCGCTGGCAGCCAAGTCGGCGCGATAGCCCAAGCGGCTCAAGATCAACAACGCAACCTTTTGATTCACGACATTGTCTTCTGCCAACAAAATGGTGAGCGGGTGGCGCGCGCCCAGTTCGTGATCCAAGACAGGCAGGTGATTGTCCCCGTGACGCGTC
>CAKZVN010000225.1 GCA_937922105.1 uncultured Litorilinea sp. | reverse complement strand
GGAGGCCGTGCGGTTCGGGTTCAGCCACTGGCGGAGAGGGCTGAAGCTGATGGGGTACGGGGCGCACAATCGGGGTGCGGCTGAGCGGGCGCTGGGGTGGATCGAAAAGCAGATCGCAGGGCATCGCGTGCTGTCGCACGGCGGCTCGATTCTCCAATTTCACACCGGTCTCTATTTGATCCCGGACTTGGACCTGGCGTTCTTCGTTGCCTACAACGGTTTGAACGGGGTGACGGCGCGCGCGGCCCTGGTGGATGCGCTGGGGCGCCAGTTGGAACCGGACCGGCAACGTGACCCGGACCCCACCCCGCCCGCCGATGCGGCGCAGCGTAACGCAGCCTATCTCGGGGAGTATCACCCGGCGCGTGCGCAGTTTCGCGGCGCGGGGCGCATCCTGCGCCTCTTTGACGGCGCACAGGTCACGTCGGACACGGACGGCGCGCTGCTGGTGACACAGGCGAATGTGCCCGCGCGCTATGTGGAGGTGGCGGGGGGGCTGTATCGTCGCGCCGGGGATGAAAGCCTGCTGGCGTTCCGGCGTGACGCTCAGGGCGTTATGTGGCTGGCGCAGGACGGCAACGCGGCGATTCCCGGCTTAACGCTGACCGCGGCCTTTCGCGTGCCGTGGTATGCCACGCTCTCGGTCGCGGCGCTGCTCATCCTGGCGACGTTGCTGCTCTTTGCCGGCTCTACGTTGGGGTGGGGAGTGGCGGCGTTGGTGCGAAGGCTGCGCCGCGTGCATCGTCCGGTAGGCCTCGTGTGGGCGCGCTGGGCGGCGAGCGCATTTGCGCTTTGTCTGGTGGCGTTCATCGTCGCTTTTGCGACAGCCTTGTTCGACATGGATCCGCGCTATGGCGTGCCGCATGTCTTTTTCGGCGACACGCTCCCGGTCCACGTTGCTACCGCGCTGCCCTGGGGCATGGCGGCGGCGCTCGTCGCCCTGATCGCCGCGACCGCATCGGCGTGGCGACGCGGTCGCGGGTCGTGGGTGGGGCGCTTGCATCACAGCCTGTTGATCGTGATGGGCGTCGTGCTCCTGGCGTGGTTCCAGTACTGGGGCTGGCTGATCGGCTAACCGCGGGTGACGGTGAGGTCATCCCCGGCGTGCAGGGTGACCGCCGCAGCCAAGTGGAGTTCGTCACCTGCGGCGGTGACCTCCAGCGCCGCGCCGTTGTGAGTCACTTGCACGGACTCGCCCGCTAGGTAGGGCAGCGCGAGGGTCCGCACCGCCAGCGCGCCGTAGAGCACGCGCAGCGTCGTGGCGTCGTCGGCGCGCACCCATTCGCCCCACGCGCCTTCCAGCGACCAGAAGAAGCGACACTCCCGGCCCGCCGCGGGCAGCGGGTCGAAGCCCACCATGCCGCGGCTCAAGTCGAAGCGGAACCCGCTGAACGCCAGCAGCAACGCATAGGAAGCCATCGAGCGCGCATAGTTGGAGCCGCACTCGAACTCGTTCCACGGGTTGCGGCGCTCGCCGTCATAGCGCCGTCGCACAGCCGCGACACAGGTCATGCCCTCCTCCACCATGCCGGTCATGATCATGTGGGTGGCGGCGGCATACTCGAAGCCGTTCATGGTCTCTTGTGAATAGGGCGCAGGGATTACCGGTTTCTGCGCGCCTTCCGGCCACGCGCAGATTACCAAGCCGCCCTCGTCGTTGAGACAGTAGATGCGACAGGGGTTGTAGACCTCGCGCATGACCGGGATGTAGTTGTACTTGAAGATGGCGCGGTTGGCCTGGGCCACCTGGGCGGGGTCGAAGATCTCGCCCAACCCGTAGAGCGACGCGTGCCACTGGCCCAACACCTGGTCGATGCTGCTGCCCTCGCCGATCTGGTACTTGATCTCGCCATGCTCCGCGGTCCAGTAGGCCGCCAGCGCCGAGCCGCCTTGGAGCACCGCATCGTCGGCAAAGGCTTCGATGATGGTGCGGTCGCGCAGGTCAATGCGCTGGACATAATACTCGCCGTTGAAAAGATGCTCGTCGGCCCAGCGTTTGCCGCGGGCAAAGATGGCGCGGTACTCAGCCGCGCACTCCGTTTCGCCCAGCGCGTCCGCCATTGCCGCGGCGGCTTTGAGCGCGCCCAAATACATGCCGGTCAACCACGAGTTGGGGCCGAACAGTTCCATATCCAGCGTGTGGTGTTGGCGACCCCAGAGCACGCCCGTGCGCTGCGGGTCCCAGCGGTCAATGTTGTCGGGACTCCAGGCGAATTCCAGTGAGGCTTTGACCGCGGGCCAAAGTTTGCGCAGCCACTCTGTGTCGCCGCAGATTTTCCAGTCGCGATAGGTCTTGAGCACGCCGCCGAATTGGCCGTCGGCACAGGGGCGGAAGTCCCACGTACCACTGCCCAGGGGCAGTTGGATGCGGAAGGGCATGGCGCCGGTGGGCAGCAAGTTGTAATGGTAGTCCGCCTCGCGCATGGAGCGTTCCAGGCTGGGGAACAGGAAGGGGAGCGCCTGGGCATAGTTCCAAACATGGGTACAACTGCCCTCGCAACAACCGGCGTCGGGGTGGCAGCCCTCCCAGCCGTAGAAAGTCCCGTCCTCGACACGCAGCACGGTGGGCGACTTGAGGATGGAGATGTTCGCAGAGACAGCATCCAGCGCAGCCGCGGGCAAGCTGGACGCAAAGAGCGCGTCGTGGAAACGCTGCGTCTCCGTGGCCAACCGCTCCCAGTGGCTCAGACAGTAGGCCGCGCTCGCCAGGGAATCGGCCCACTGGGTGGCGTAGTAGTTGCGCCAGCCGCGTGTGCCGTCGGCGCGCACCGGCGGCGGCGTTTTCCAATAGTTCTCACAGTTGGGGAAGTTCCAGGTGATGACAAAGCGCACGCTGCGCGTCGCGCCCGCGGCGACCGGAATATGGACCGCCAGCAGGCCCTCGTTGTGCGCGCCCGCCTCCTTGCCGTGGTAGACGCGGTTGTGGAAGGGGCCGGGCGTCATCAGGTCGTGCCAGTAGACCTCCAGGTTGTCGAACCAGGCCCCGCGGAACCAGTACTCCTGGTAGCTGACGGTCACGTCCGCCGCGCGCGCGGCGTCGGTAGCCAGCGTGAGATCGCCGTAGCCGGTGTCGCCGGGGTGCACGCCGTCACTGCGGAGATGCAGGGCGTGTCCCCACGGCTCTTTGCTCACGCGGTTGATGTTGTTGGCGGGCAGCGGGTTGCCCAACACGCCCACCAATGTGTAGAGGAGCGGCTCCGCGGTGGGGTTGGTGATGCGAAACTCGAAGAAGGCTGCGGGGATGCTGGAGTCGCGGTCGTTGGTGGGGATGAAGGGATTGAACGCAGTCAGGCCGGCTTGACCAGGGAAGCCGTCCTCGTGAAAGGTCAATTCGGCGAGGGGAAACTCGCCGCGGAAGCTGACCTCCGGGAAGTGGGGCAGGCCGGTCAGGTATTCGCGCCGCGGCCCCCAGCCGAAGGAACGAAAGCGGCTGCCGGTGAACTCGCCCTGGTAGGGTGGATGCAAATCACCGTGGAGGATGCGCGCGGCGATCACCTCACCTGCGCCTTCCGGGTTTTGGCGCTCGACGCGCAGGGCAAAGTGCGAGAAGCCGTTGACGCTGCCTTTATTGGGCCGATTGAAAATCTCCCAGTCCACCAGACGACCGTTGCCGGCTAGCCCGATGGAGCCGGAGCCGATGCCGCCCAGAGGAAAGGAAATCTGCGCGGTCTTGGCCCCGCGATAGAGGAAAGGGTCGTGGTCGGGCATGGAGGCACTCCTTTGTGCGATGGGTTTGATCACCGTCCTGGACGCTGCGAGTTTCCAGGACGGTGACTGTGGCGTAATACTCCCATGGGGCCTGGGGATGCGCCCGTCGTGCCGGCGGTCTATGCCCCCGCGTTGAGGGCTTGCAGGTCGCGGCGGGCAAAGCGCAGGGCCGCGGCGAGAATTTCTTCGCCGGCTTCGGGCGCCAGCGCAGCCGGGTAGCCGTAATACTTGTACGCCTCGGCGATCTCATAGCCGCCGTGGGGATAGGCGCGCCGCGCCGGGATGTACCCGATGTTGTGGTTGGCAAAGCCCACTACCAGAACTTGGCGCGCGGGCAACTGCGCTTTGAGTTGTAGCCCCAATTCCACAAACAGTTCACCGGGAACGCCGACAATCACCACGTCGCCCAGGCTGATGAGTTGCACCTCGGCCTCGACACTGGGACGCAGCGTACCGGCTTGCATCCGCTCGAACATGGTCTCGACCCAGCGGGTCATGGCCCAGGCGATCTTGGCTTGCAAGGGCTGGGCCTGGGCTTCGGCAGCCAACGCGGCGGCACGGTAGCTCTCGCGCAGGCGCAGCCATTCGGTGCGGTCGGGGATGGGCAACAACGGCAACTCCACCAGTCCGCCCGCCGTATCCAACACGGGGTCGTCCAGCCGGGTCAGCTGGGGCAGCGTCGCCAGTGCAGCTTCGGCGACCGCATTGCCGATGGTCGCCAGACTTGCCTCGCCCCGGGTCACCGGCCCGACGTCGCCGATGGCGCCGGTGAGAAAGAGCGCCGTGCCGCCGGTGGCTTCCTCCAGTCGCCGCGCCACCAGACCGGGATAGTCGGCGCTGACCAGGCGATTGTCGTGGTGGAGCGAGGTCGGGTGGCAGGCGTAATTGACCAGCGTGGCGATGGTCTTGCCGTGGGCGTTATCGAAACGCACCAGCTCCACCGCAGGGTCCGTGACGTCACCGGGCGTGCGCCGGTTATACACGCCCGCGCTGGATTCGCCGCGCCCCACGGCAACGGTAGCCGGCTCTTGCGCGGCAAAGGCGCGGCTCACCACCGCGGTCAGCCGTTGCGCCAATTCGTCGAGATAAGCCGGGTTCGGGTCGCCGCAATCTTGCAAATGCTGGACGGCAGGGCCGCCGTGGGTGTGGGTGGCAGCCAGCAGAATGGCAGGACCGGGGACCCCCGTCGCCAGACGGATGCGCGTGCGTACCGCGTCGCGCAGGGCTTCGGAGAAGCCCAGTAGGTCGCAGGCGACGATCACCGCGTCGCGGTTGCCGCGGTGCAAGACCAACGCGCGCGCAAAAAGCGGGTCGCGCACACCGACGCTGGGGTTTTGGCGTGCGATAAAGCCGGTGAGGTCCAGACCGGGTGGCGGCGTGATGTCCAGACGGGCCGCGCCCGCCAAGAGTGGGGCTGTTGCGGGAGTAGACAGAATCGTCTCCTTGCCAAGCTGGGGCCGCGTGCGCGAGCCGTGGCGGTGTCGTTACGCCAGATCGTACCCCTGATGGTTGCGGGCTGTCAAAGCCGGTTGCGCGGAAACGCCGTCGCGGCTATGCTCCAGCAGGTAGGCGCCGGTCACCGTGCCGAGCGCAGATCAACCCACCCCAACGCAAGGAGCAAATCCACGATGCGCCGCGTCGAAAGTCCCGAACCCTTTTACAGCATGGCGCGCCGCGCCGGCGATACCCTCTACCTCTCCGGCTTCGGCCCGGTGGAAAACGGCGAGGTGGTGGGCAAGGACATCACCGAGCAGACCCGCTTTACCATGAATGCCATCAAAGCTACGCTGGAAAGCGAAGGCGCGAGCTTCGCCCAAGTTGTGCGCGTCAACGTGTTTCTGCTCAACATGGCAGACCGCGACGGCTTTAACGCGGCCTACATGGAGTTCTTCGACGGCGGTCCCATGCCGACGCGACGGCTGGTGGGCGCGGGCGATATGTACAAAGGCATTTTGGTGGAGATTGACTGCATTGCCTACCTCGGTCCCCAGGCGTGATCTGTCTGGCGTACATTGCGCGCTGCGGCACTAAACGCGGCAGCCGGCGCGCCGGTTGACCCAATATGGCACAGTCAACGCAGTCCGGCATGGCATAGAGCGCCGGCTCGCCCGCCGGGCGGTCGTCGCGTCTCCCGTACAAAACCGCGCGACGACGTTTTTCCACACGCCGCGCGCCTGCTATACTAGGCCTATGTCCAATCCCGAATCCATGTCGGGCGCAATTGTCGCCAAGCCCACGCCCAACCCCAATGCGCGCAAGTTTGTCTTGCCCGGCGTACACTTCGGCGCGTCACGCAACTTCAGCGCGGATCGCCCTGCCGACGACCCGCTAGCCGCGGCGCTGTTGGGGCTGGACGGGGTCTATAATGTGCTGTTGGCGCAGGATTTTGTGACAGTAAATAAATTTCCGCATGTAGAATGGCCGGATATTGAGGCTGCCGTCCAAGCTATCTTGGCAGGCTACCTAGCCGGCAACCGGATCGGGCGCAGCGGATGATGGCACAGCAAAGAGTCCTTCCGCTCCTGGTTGCCAGCGAGAACGGTCGCGCCGGCATGCACGCCGCCATGGCGCTTTTGCGCAATGGGGGGCGCGCGCTGGACGCCGTGGAACTTGCCTGCCGCGTCACCGAAGCCGACCCCGCCGACCACAGCGTCGGCTATGGCGGGTTGCCCAATGCGCTGGGCGATGTGGAATTGGACGCCGGCATCATGGACGGGCGCACCCTCCGCAGTGGCGCGGTGGCTGCGCTTTATGGTTATGCCCATCCCATCACCCTGGCGCGCCAGGTGATGGAGGAATCGCCCCATGTACTCTTGGTCGGGCGCGGGGCGGAGCGTTTCGCCGCCGAGATGGGACATCGGCCCGCTGAGCAGCGCAGCCCCGAAGCGCTGCGCCTGTGGCGTGCGCGATTCTTGGAGCAGGGACTCACGCCCGGCAGCAGCGACCAGTTGCGTCACATCGCGCGTCGCTTGACCCAGCCGGTGACCTTGACCGATCGCGGCGCGCCGCCCGCCGCGTCCCCGTCCGCCACGCGCGAACAGACGTTGGGCACGGTGAATTTCTTGGCGCTGGATCAATATGGCGACCTGGCATCGGCGGTCAGCACCAGCGGGATTGCCTGGAAGTACCCCAGTCGTGTGGGCGATAGCCCCATCATCGGCGCGGGACAGTACTGCGACAACCGCTACGGCGCGGTTGCCTGTACCGGGATGGGCGAGTTGGCGCTGCGCGTCTCCACCGCGCGTAGCGTGATTCTCTATCTCAAAACCGGCATGGACCTGGTCGAGGCGGGCTTCGAGGCGTTGCGCGACCTTGCCTACATTGCGCCGCTCGACGCTGCGCGCATGAACTTTGTGGTCATGACACCCGACGGGCGCCATGCCGGTTTCACCACCATGCCCGACCGCGTCTATTTGGCTATGCGCGGCGACCAGGACGAAGCCCAGGCGCTCCCGCGTCTGCGCCTCCCCGAATCGCCCCAGACGGAATCGCACTAACGCACTCCCGGTGACGGCCCCATGGTGATCCCAGTGACGATGCCCAAATTGGGCGAAACGGTGGTGGAAGGCACGGTGGCGCGCTGGCTCAAGCAGCCGGGCGACCCGGTGGCGCGCCTGGAACCGCTCCTGGAGATCAGCACCGACAAGATTGACACCGAGGTCCCGGCTCCGGCGGCGGGCACGCTCTTGCAAATCGTCGTGCCCGACGGGCAGACGGTAGCGGCAGGTACGGTTTTGGGCTATCTGGGTCAGCCCGGTGATCCTGTGCCGGGCCAAACGCCTGAGCAGGCTGCATCGGCACCGGCGCCCACGGCTGCCTCGCCCGCGTCTACGCCGATTGTGCCCACGCCGCGCGCAACAGCACACCGCGCGTCGCGACCGGTGGGCCGCGACTTTGTCAGCCCGGTGGTGGCGCGCATGGTCGCCGAGCACGGGCTGGACTTGGCGCGCATCCCCGGCAGCGGTCTGCACGGTCGTGTGACCAAGAAAGATGTGCAGGCCTATTTGGCGGCGCCGCCCCCGGTTGTTGCCGCGCCTACCCCACACGCACCTGCGACGGAGGGGGACGAATACCTGGAGCCGTTGAGTGCCATGCGCCGCATCATCGCCGCGCACATGGTGCGTTCCAAGCAGACCAGCCCGCATGTCACCACCGTCTTTGAGGTAGACATGACCGCGGTGGTACGCCACCGCGAGGCGCACAAAGCCGAGTACGCGCAGCGTGGGGTGCGGTTGACCTTCACACCCTATTTCGTGGCGGCGGCAGCCCAGGCGTTGCGCGCGGCGCCGGTGATGAACGCGCGCTTCCACGACGCGGGCGAGCACAGCGCCATCGCCTATCACCGCCGTGTGCATATTGGTGTGGCGGTAGCGCTGGAGCAGGGATTGGTGGTGCCGGTGATTCGCGACGCGGACGAGCGCACGCTCGCCGGGTTGGCGCGCGCGGTCAACGAGCTGGCGGAGCAGGCGCGCACGGGCCGTTTGGCCCCGGACGCCACCCAGGGGGGGACCTTCACCATCACCAACCACGGCGTGAGCGGCAGCCTCTTGGGCACGCCCATCCTCAACCAGCCCCAGGCTGGAATTTTGGGCGTGGGCGCGGTGGTCAAGCGCGCGGTGGTGCGCAGCGCAGGCCCGTCGCTCTTGCCCAGCGCCGACGACGCCATTGTGATCCGTCCCATGTGTTTTTTGAGTTTGACCTTCGACCATCGCGTTTTGGACGGCGCGCAGGCTGACGCGTTTATGGCCCATGTGGTACGATCATTGCAAACATGGCCCGACGCATAGTCGGCGGTGAGTGAGTGCGCGCCGGCGACGCGGTCTGCGCCACCTCATACCAAATACCCGGTGGAGCCGCGCACGGCACAGGCGTCTTCACGGCAATCGCAACACAAGCGAGGATACGAGCATGAACAGCTATGACTATGATGTAGTGGTGGTGGGCAGCGGGCCGGGCGGTTATGTCGCGGCTATTCGCGCCGCCCAGTTGGGTCTCAAGACCGCCATCGTCGAACGCGAAAGTCTGGGCGGTGTCTGCCTCAACTGGGGCTGCATCCCCACCAAGGCGCTGATCCACAACGCCGAAGTGCTGGAGACGCTGCACAACGCCAAGAATTTCGGCTTCACCTTCGATAACTTGAAAGTAGATTGGTCCGCCGCGGTCAAGCGCAGCCGCGACATTGTGGGGCGCCAGACCAAAGGCGTCAGTTTCCTGATGCGTAAGAACAAGATTGACGTCATCGAGGGGCATGGCGTCTTCACGGACGCGCATACGCTGGCGGTGTCGCCGTCGGAGTATCTGCCCGAAGCCAAGCCGCGCACGGTGACCGCAGCCAATTTCATTGTGGCGGTGGGCGCGCGGGCGCGCAGCTTGCCCGGCATCGAGATGGATGGCGAGCGCATCATCCAATACCGCGACGCCCTGGTCTTGCCGGATATCCCCAAAAAGATGATCGTGGTGGGGTCGGGCGCCATCGGCATGGAGTTCAGCTATGTCTACCATGCCTACGGCGCAGAGGTGACGGTGATCGAGATGCTCGACCAACTGTTGCCGTTGGAAGACCCGGAGGTTGCCGCCGAGGTGCAAAAGGCCTTCACCAAGAGCGGTATCAAGAGCATGACCGGCACGCGCACCGAGGCGGTGGAGCGCAGCGGCGATGGCGTGCGCGTCACCGTGCGCCACCTTAAGAGTGACAAGGTCGAGACGCTGGAAGCCGACAAGGTGCTGATGGCGATCGGCGTTACGCCCAACACCGACAAAGTCGCGCTGGACAAGGCGGGCGTTGCGTTGGACAAACGGGGCTTTATCGAGATCGACGCGGTCATGCGCACCAACGTGCCCCATATTTACGCCATCGGCGATTGCACGGGTAAGCTGGCGTTGGCTCATGTCGCCAGCGCGCAAGCCCTGGTCGCCGCCGAGACCATCGCCGGCGCCGAGACCGTGCCCATCCCTGCCGAGCGCTACATCATGTTGCCCCGCTGCACCTTCTGCAACCCGCAGGTGGCAAGCCTGGGCTTGACCGAGGCCCAGGCCAAAGAGCGCGGCTATGAAATCAAGGTGGGCAAGTTCCCCTTCTTGCCCAACGGCAAAGCCCAGGCTTTGGACAGCAAGATCGGCTTTGTTAAGATTATCAGCGACGCCAAGTATGGCGAGATTCTGGGCGCGCATCTGGTGGGGCATGGCGTGACCGAACTGTTGCCGGAGCTGAGCCTGGCTCAGTTTATGGAGATCACCCCGGCGGAGATCGCACGCACGGTGCACAGTCACCCGACCTTGAGCGAGGTGATCATGGAGGCGGCCCACGCAGTGGAAGGTCACCCGATTCACATGTAGGCCGGGTGGCGAGTCGTCCATGAGCATGCAGACCGAGACACAACGCGGCGTCGCTAAGCCGGCTGCGTCCCAGGAGGTCGCTCTTCCGGTCGCGCCGGTCCCCTTAGATTTGACCGTGCGCTTTGCCGAGACCGATCTCATGGGTATTGTGCACCACAGCACCTATGTGATCTGGTTTGAGGCGGGGCGCGTGGCGTGGATGGCTGCGGCGGGAATTCCCTACACCGAGATCAGCAGCCAGGGACGCCACTTTGCCGTCACCGGGCTGCGCGCCGAGTACCGCGCCGCCGCACGTTTCGGAGATGTAGTACGGGTGACGACCCGATTGGCGCGCTTGCGCAGTAGACATGTGGCTTTTACCTATACCATCACGCGCGCCGGCGATGACGAACTGTTGGCAACAGGCGAAAGCGAGCATATTTGTGTAGACCTGGACGGGCGCATGGCGAAGATTCCGCCGCCGATTGCGGCGCGACTCTTGGCAGGCGCCGCCCAGTTGGCGCAGCGATAGCGGCACGCGCGGGAATCGTCTCCGCGCATGGGTTGGGCAGGGATAAGCGCACCATGATTCAAATCGAACGACACGGGCCTGTGATCGCCATTCGCATGGCGCGCGGATTGTTGGGGCGTCCGTGGGCGTGGACCACGGCCTATTGGGTGGACGGGCTGCTGATTGACAGCGGACCCCATTGCACTGCAGGGCAATTGGTCAAGGTGTTGGAACAACTCCCGCCGGAACGGGTGGTGATCACCCACGCGCACGAGGATAACATCGGCGGGCTGGCGGCAATTCATGCGCGCTTTCCGCGCACGCCCATTTACGCCTCGTCCCATGCGCTGCCGGTGATCAAGCAGCCGTCGCGACTGCACCCGCAGCTTTATCGTCGCCTTATGTGGGGCATTCCGGCAGGCTATTCCGGCATCCAAGCCATCGAGGAACTGGGCGCGACCGTCCCGACGCGCAACCATACCTTTCGTGTCATTGAGACGCCGGGACACACGCCCGACCATCTCAGCTTTTTCGAGCCGACCCAGCGCTGGCTCTTTTCCGGCGATGCCTTTATCGGCGGCGCGGAGCGCATGTGGGCACGCGAGATTGATCTGTTCGGCGTGCTGGGGTCGTTGCACACGCTGGCGGGCTTGCGCCCGGAGCGTCTCTTCCCCAACAGCGGCGAGGTGCGCCGCAACCCGCGACCGGAGATCGCGGACAAGATCAACGGATTGCTGCGTCTTTGCAAGGAGGTCGCGCGCTTGGACGCCGCGGGGATGAGCAACGACGAGATGGTCACTTGTCTCTTCGAGGGTGAATCACCGCTGCGTATTTGGACCGCGGGGCACGTCTCCGCCGCCAACCTGATCGCGGCGTGCCGCAGCTACAATGCGCTGGTGGCGGCTCATGATGCGCCGGGGCACACTGCGCCGCTCCCACCGCCCCAGCCGCCTTTGCCCCCCAACCCCACTGACTCATCGGCGAACGAATCCGCCGACCGTGGGGACGTGGTGCGCTGAGCCAGGAGACCCCCATGCGGATTTTGATCACCGGCGGCGCCGGCTTTCTGGGCGCGCACCTTGCCAACGCCTGCGTGCGCGCCGGTCACTATGTGCGCGTGCTGGATGATCTCACCAGCGGCGACCCGGCTCATCTGGACCCCGGCATCAATTTTACACGCGGCGATGTGCGCGATGTGCCCAAACTCTGGTCGCTTTTGCTGGGCGTGGATGTGGTCTATCACCTGGCGGCGCGGGTGAGCGTGCCTGCCTCGGTGCTCTATCCGCGCGAATACAACGATGTCAATGTGGGCGGTACGGTGGCGCTCTTGGAGGCGTGTCGCGATGTGGGAAC
>CAKZVN010000224.1 GCA_937922105.1 uncultured Litorilinea sp. | reverse complement strand
GGCGCTAGCACGCGACCGGAACACATTCGCGCTGCGTGCGAGGCCTCGTTGCGCCGTTTGCATACCGACATCATTGATCTCTACCAATTGCATATCGGCAATCTGGACTTGCACGAGGTTGATTCGGTGTTGGAAACACTGGAGCGGCTGGTGGAGGAAGGCAAGATTCGCTGGTACGGCTGGAGCACCGACGACCCGCCGCGCGCAGCGGCTTTTGCGCGCGGCGATCATTGCACGGCAATCCAACAGCGGTTCAACCTGTTCGACGGCAACGCGGAGACGCTGGCTGTGTGTGAGCAGAACGGCTTGGCGAGCGTAGTGCGCGGGCCGTTGGCCCAGGGCATTTTGACGGGGAAGTTCACCCCGGATACCCAGATTGCGGCGGACGATGTGCGCAGCGCGTGGGACTTGCGCAGCGGCGAGCCGGCGCGGCGTTTGCGGCTGCTCAATGACATTCGCGATGTGCTGACCGCCGGGGGACGCACGCTAGCCCAGGGGGCACTCGGCTGGCTCTGGGCGCGCAGCGGCGCGATGATCCCCATCCCCGGTTTTAAGACGGTCGCACAGGTGGAGGAAAATGCCGGCGCGCTGGCGTTCGGCCCGCTAAGCGAGAGCCAGATGAACGACTTGCGCGAGATTTTGAGCCGGGCACAGGCGTAACCCCTGTGGCAGGATGCCGGGGTAAGGTTTCCCCATGAATCCGATTACGCAAGCCCTGGTGGATAATCTCATCGTCGTCTACTTTGTCTATGGCTTGGCCTTTTTTGTCCTGGGCATTGCGCTGGCGTTGGCTGCGCGGCAGGGGTCCGACTTGGCCTTTGTGGACGCGATTCGACCGCTGGCGGGCTTCGGGTTTGTCCACGGCGTGCACGAGTGGTTGGAGATGTTCCAACTGATCGAGCGCGCGACGGACGATGCGGAAGCCGGTCTCGGTTTGGGGGTGCTGCGTCTTTTTTTGCTGGTCTCCTCGTTTGCCATGTTGCTGTCGTTTGCCGGACGGCTGTGGGCAGCCTATGCCGGGGACGCGTCGCTGGAAGCGCGCGTGGTGGGGATTCCGCTGGGGCTGTGGGGGATCGCGGTGCTGTGGCTGGCGATGCAGGATGGGCCGTTGGCACAGGGTTTAGACGAAGCCGACGTACTGGCTCGCTATCTGCTGGCAATTCCCGGCGCGCTGCTGGGCAGTTGGATGTTGATGTTGCAGCAGCGCGAATTCCGCGCGGCGGATATGGCGCAGTTTGGCGGCGGCTTGGTGTGGTGCGCGTCGGCGCTCTTCCTCTACGGTGTTTTTGGGCAGACCTTTGTGACGCCCACGTCCTTGCCGCCGAGCCATCTCCTCAACAGTGCGCGCTTTTTGGAGTGGTTCGGCATTCCGGTGCAGATTTTCCGGGCGACGATGGCGGTGGTGTTGACGCTGGCGATGTTGCGCGTGCTGCGTGCCTTTGAGGTAGAACAGTTGCGCCGGCTCCAGCTCGCCCATGCCAACGAGGTTGCCGCGCGCGAACATGCGCTGGAGGTGGAGCGCCGGGCGCGCAGCGAGGAGACGCGCTTGAATTTGGCCTTGCAGGCGCGTGCACAAGAATTGGCGTTGTTGCTAGATTTGTCCAATACGTTGACAACCGCCGGTGAGCTGCGTGAGCGATTGGAGCAGGCGCTGCGTCAGGTGGTGCGGAATCTGCCCTTTGCCGATGCCGGGATGATTCTGTTGGCGGAAGGGGGAAGAGCGCAGCCGGACGTTGCGGCGGTCACGGGGTATGTGGTGCGCGACCCGGACGCCGGGACCCGCTACGGTTCCAGCGTGATGCTGGGACGCATGGCTTATGCGCGCAAGCAGGCGGTCTGTCTCCACGAGGACGGCACGGTGCTGGAGTTCGGCTGGGATTTCGGACGCGAGGGAAGTCTGTTTGGAACGGAGTGCCGCCAGTATACCAGCCCCACAACCATGATCGCTTTGCCGTTGATCGGGCACGCGGAGCCGGAGGGCGCCATTGTACTGGCGCGCAGCAAGCTGTCGGCGCAGATGCTTTCGTTCGACGATTTGCGGCTATTGGCTGCAGTTGCCCAACAGTTGGGGCAATCCATCGAGGCGGCGCGGCTCTATCGCGACGCCCAGTCGCGAGAGCGCTTGCTGGGCGATCTGTTGCATCAGATTGTGGACGCGCAAGAGGCCGAGCGTCGGCGCATTGCGCGCGAACTGCACGACGCGACGGCGCAATCGCTGACGGCGATTGCGTTGGGGCTGCGCGGGATGGAGGCAACGTTGGCGGAACGCGGGATGGAGGAGCCGAGCCAGCTGCGCACCATCAACGCGTTTGTGGGCAATGCGCTGGTGGAACTGCGCCGCATTATGGCGGATTTGCGCCCACCGCAATTGGATGACCTGGGCCTCTTGCCCGCGCTGCACTGGTATGTGCAGGAGTTTCGCAAGCGGTACGCCGAGACAAATGTGGCGCTGGAGACGAGCGGCGACCTGCCGCGCCTTGCACCGGAAGTCGAGACTTTGGTCTTCCGCATTGTGCAAGAGGCATTGACCAACGTGGGCAAGCATGCGGCGGCGACGGCGGTGCGTGTGGCGTTGGCGGTGGACGAGGGCGTGTTGACCATCTGCGTGGAGGATAATGGTCGCGGCTTCGATCCGGCGCAGGCGATGCAGACCGCGGCGCCCGGCTGGGGATTATTGGGCATGCGCGAGCGTACCCAGTTGCTGGGCGGCGGCTTCGAGTTGCGTTCCCAACCCGGTCGTGGGACGACCGTCCAGGTATGGGTGCCGCTCCGCCGCGCAACCCACACCGCCGAGGAAACGAACCGCGCGATTGCGAACGAGCAGACGCCGGCGGCAACTGCCGCGGAGCAGGACGTTGGTCCACCGGTGGACGAGGTGGAGAGATGACGCCGATACGACTTGTTTTGGTGGATGACCATCAGATCGTGCGCGCCGGGTTGCGGATGCTCTTTGCCGCGGAGCCGGATATGGCAATCGTGGGCGAGGTGGATAACGGCGCGGACGCCATTCGCATGGTGCAGGAGTTGCAACCGGATGTGGTGATTATGGATGTGGCGATGCCGGGGATGAACGGCATTGAGGCGACGCGGCGCATCAAGGAAGTCACGCCCCACACGGCGGTGTTGGCCCTCACCATGCATGAGGACGAGGAGTATTTTTTCGAGATGCTCAACGCCGGCGCGTCGGGGTATATTCCCAAGCGCGCTGCCCCGGATGATCTGGTGGCGGCGATCCGCGCGGTCGCACAGGGCAATGTCTTTTTACATGCAACGTTGGCGCGCTTTTTGATGCGCGATGTATTGCAACGCGAGGAACCTTCAACAGGAGATGATGACGGGCTGACGGCGCGCGAACTGGAGGTGTTGACGTTGATCGCCGAGGGGCTGACCAGTCGCGAGATCGCCCAGCAACTGGTGATCAGCCCCAAGACGGTGGACCGCCACCGCGAGAACATCATGGCGAAGTTGAACTTGCATTCCCGTGCCGAATTGGTGCGGTACGCGGTGAGCCGCGGGTTGTTGTAGGCGCGGGCGGCTCAGTCTGCGCCCTGGGGTAAGGCCGTGGAAGCGCGGCTGAAGAGCGGGCAGGTGCGGCAACCGGCGGGGAGTCTGCCGTCGCGGCGCAAGTGGGTGAGCCAGCAGGCAATCTGGGGTTGCTGGTAGGCGCTGCAGGCTGCGCGGCGGGCGGGCGGACACTGCTTGACTTCCCAGCAAGGCTGCGAGGCAGGTGCTGCGGATGGTTGGAGGCGGGGCGGTTGTACGCCGAGACAAAGCGCCTGCTGGGCTGCTGCTTGCCGGCGCCACCGAGCATCGAGGCAGTGGAGTGCCCACGTCACCAGGATGGTGACGGCGAGGGGGATACCCAGGCGCACGACGAAGGCGCCGAGGATGGGGAGTAGCTCGTCAACCGGCATGGGAGACCTCCCTGGTAACAGGCTCGCGGCCTCTATGTGAGCAGGTGGTCGCAGTTTTCACCATCCTGGAAGCTCATAGCTTCCAGGATGGTGCTTACGACGATGCATACCGTGTGTTACTGGTCATGGGCCTCGATCAACGATGTGGGACGCACCAGGAAGCGCACGGCGAGAATCCACGCCAGCAGCGCGCCGGATAGGATGCCTACGGTCGAGACCCACTCCATAAAGTGGGGCGAATAGAGACCGACCCACGGCGGCGTCTGCGCGGTGAGGGTGGCGTTGAAGCGGTTTAAGCCGACCCCCAGCGCAACCAGGGTAGGGGCAACCCAGAAAATCCAACCGCGCCGGCGGACGATCCCCCAGAGGAAGAGGGGCAGCGGCAGCGCAACGCTGACGATCATCTCGGTCCAGAAAACGAATGCCATAGGGCTGCCGTCGAAGGCGAGGGCGAGCTTGTCCTCGGCGGCGAGCAAGGCGAAGCGGATGACGGCATAGAGAAGTGAGGCGCCTACGACGCCGATGCTCAGGCCGCGCGGGATGGCAAGGTTCTCGCAACGGCGATGGATGCAGGCGGTCATGCGATAGGCGAGGATGGCGATGCTCAAGCCGACCATGACCGAGGAGACGAAGAAAAGCACCGGCATGTAGGGGGTGTACCACAGGGCATGAAGACGGTGCGGCATATTCACATAAAGCGTGCCCAGTGTGGACTGGTGGAGCGTAGAGAGAGTGACGCCGATGATGCAGACCACGGGCAAGACGGTGACGGCCCAGCGGCGCAGCCGTTGCCAACCCAGCCGCGCAAAGAGGTCCGGGCTGATCTCGATGAGCAGTACTGTGGTATAGAGCAGGACGCACCAACTGATCTCAAAGAGGGGTGAGTGTAGATTCCAGAAGAAGAGGAAGTGATAGAAGCGGTCGGGCCGGCCCAGGTCGAGGGCCAAGAGCAAGAGCACCGCAATATAGCCGAAGAGACCGGCGAAGAGCGCAGGGCGCAGGGCCGCCTCGAAGCGATGTAAATGCAGGATGTGGACCGCAGCTGCCATGGTGAAGCCTGCGCCGGAGAACGCGATCAGCGCAAAGTCGAAGCCGATCCAGATGCCCCACGGGTATTGATCGGAGAGGGCGGTGGTAGTGCCCATGCCGGCGAAGAGACGGGCGACACCTGCGGCAGCACCGGCAACCGTGAGGAAGAAGAGGACACCCAAGGCGGCAACCCGGAGCGAGACACGCGGCAGCTCGAAGGTTTGTGGTCGGCTCAAGGTGAGTTGGGTGGTCATGCTTTGGTCTCTCCTTGCGACTCGGCGCGGCGGGTGGTCGCGGGGGGCTGGTCGGGTTCGATGGCGGCCCGGCGCGTGGCAAGTTCATGATGACGCTTGGTCAGCCAGTAGAGGCTGGTGGCGATGGCGGCGACACCGGCAGCGATGAGCGGGGTGCGCTCCATGATTTGATTGGCGTCTCCGGCGATGGGCGTGTCGCCCAACATGGGAAAGCCCAGCGCCTGGAAGGGGACTGCCGAGAGGTAGAGCACCGAGGTCCCGCCCACTTCGTGCTCACCGTAGACGTGATCCACGTAGCGGAAGGGGTTGCTTGCGATCTGGGCGTGGGCCTGGGCGATGAGCGCGGCGCGCGGGCCGAAGCGGATGGCACCGTTGGGACAGGCCCCGACGCATGCGGGCAGCTGTCCTTCTTCTAAGCGATGGGCGCACATCTCGCATTTGTGGATGAGACCGAGCGGGTTGTCCCAGTCGTAGGTTGGGATGCCGAAGGGACAAGCGTATTGGCAATAGCGGCAGCCGAAGCACTTGCTCGCATCGTAGGTGACTGCACCGTTGGATTGGCGGCGGAGCGCGCCGACTGTGCAGGCAGCGACGCAGGCGGGTTGCAGGCAGTGCATGCACTGGCGCTTGACCTTCTGTGTCTCCAGGTTACCGTCGGCGTTGAGCACGGTGTGCGCGTCCAGGAAGCTGTAGGCTTCGGAGCAGAGTTGAGTCGGGACCTGGTCCGGGGTGGGGCGCCGGTTGGCCTGCTTGCACGCCAGCACACAGGATTCGCAGCCGGTGCAGCGGGTGAGGTCAATCAGGATACCCCAGCCGCTGACGACCGGTTCGGCGGCGGCGTGTGCTGCGTGGTGAGTGCCTGCCAGAGCGGCGGCGAGCGCACCGGCGCCGAGGTTTTTGAGAAAGCGACGGCGTGAAGTCTTGGTGTGCTGGGCGTTCATCCGGTTCGCCTCTTTCATCGTCGAGTTGTCCGCGCAGGGCGGGGTGGTC
>CAKZVN010000223.1 GCA_937922105.1 uncultured Litorilinea sp. | reverse complement strand
GTGAGGAATGAACTGGGTCTTACTCATCTCGGCGTTGGTCACGTTGGCTGTCCTGGTAGGGATGGTCGGCTTCTACCGCTGGCTCGGCTGGACACGCGCGGTGGAGTCCCGGCTGCAAGCCGCGACCGTGCCGGTGGAGGCGGAAGCGCGCAGCGCACGTGGCTTGACCGGCACGGTCAATCGCCAACTGCGCCGCATGAGCTATGGCGAACGGCTGGAACGCCAACTGGTCGCCGCAGATACCAAACTCTCGGCCGGTGAATTCGTGATCATCCGCCTTACCGCCTTTTTGAGCGGCTTTGCCCTGGGCTTGCTCATCTCCGGCAGCCCGATTGCCGGGCTGTTGCTTGCCATCGTCGGCTGGATCATTCCCGGAATTTGGCTGAACCGCAAGATCGCAGCCCGTGCCAAACTCTTCGCCGACCAACTGCCCGATATGCTCACCATGCTCACCGGCTCGCTGCGTTCCGGCTATGGCCTACTCTACGCCATGACGCTGATCGAAAAAGAGATGCCGGAACCCATCGCCAGCGAGTTCGGGCGCGTGATCCGCGAGACGGCGCTGGGCTACTCCATCGGCGACGCGTTGGACCATCTGGTCGAGCGCGTGCAAAACGACGACCTAGCGCTGATTGTGACCGCCATTCACATTCAGAATGAGGTGGGCGGCAGTCTGGCGGAAGTGCTGGAGACTATCTCGCGCACCATCCGTGACCGCATCCAACTCAAGGGCCAGATTCGCGCCATCACGTCGCAACAACGGGCTACCGGCTCGCTGCTGTCGGCGCTGCCGTTCATCGTCGGCACCATCATCTTCTTGATGAGTCCCGGCTACATGTCGTCCATTTTACAACCGGGCTGGCCCCTTATGATCCCCATTGTGGCGACCATCATGGTCATCTTGGGCAATATTGTGATGAACCGCGTGACCGCGATTGATGTCTAGGCTTTGAGATTGCGGAACGTGCCGCAGCAAGTTGCTATGCCGACCTCGAACCGACATGAACGAAGGAGAACCCATGACCGTTTCACCTGCTCTCATCGCACTCATCGTGACGGCAGGCGTGTTCGCCTTTGTGATGGGGCTGCGCTCCCTGCGTGCGCGGCAACAAATCTCGATGGTGGGGGCAACCCTCACCCGCGCCACGCCGCCCGACTTACGCCAAATCGAGTTGCGTGCGCCTTTCAGCGAGCGCATTCTCAAGCCCATGCTGCGCCGGCTCTATCGCATGGGACGCTATCTCACCCCAGCCAGCAGCATCGCCCAGTTGCAACAGAAACTGATTGTGGCGGGAATGCCCGGTGGGTTGACCGTAACCGACTTTTTGGGGTTGCGCTTTTTGGCTGGGACCGCGCTGGGCGGGCTAGCCTTCACGCTTTTCGTCACACGCCAGACACCGGCGCAGGCCGTACTCATGTCCGGCGCCACGTTTATCTTGGGGCTTTATCTCCCCAATCTGTGGCTCAACGGCAAGGTCGCGGCGCGACAGAAGGCCATCGCGCGTGCCCTGCCCGATACGCTGGACATGATGTCCATTTGTGTGGACGCGGGACTGGGGTTCGAGGCAGCCATCCAGAAAGTCGCTTATCAATCCAACAATGAACTGGCGCTGGAACTGCGCCGGGTGATCAGCGAGATTCGCGTCGGTGTGTCGCGCGGGGACGCGCTGCGCCATCTGGCGGAGCGCACCCAAGTGCCGGATGTGGCAAGTTTTGTGGCGGTTTTGATCCAAGCCGACCGGTTGGGCATCGCCATCCGCAACGTATTGACGACACAGTCGGTGCAGATGCGGATTCAGCGCCGCCAGCGCGCCGAAGAAGCCGCGGGCAAAGCGCCCATCAAGATGATGATTCCGTTGGCTCTCTTTATCTTCCCGGCGCTCTTTGCCATCATTCTCGGCCCGGCGGTGCCGCGGCTGATGAGCGCGTTCTAGCACCATGACGAACCGCGCGTCGACGCGCGCATTGTAGAGGCAAGAGTACAGACTCTGCAGAATCGGACGTGAACCATGACCGACAACAACGACCGGCTCTACCCGGATGCGTCCTGCGCCCCCCATCACGACCCCTTCGCCGCGCCCTCGACTGCCGCGGAGCCGCTCTTCCCGACGGCGCCGAGCGACGCGCGCAGACCGGCATGGGAGGGCACGAGTTGGGTGGTCGCGCCTGCCACGGAGCCGCAAAGCCCTCACGTCCCCAGCGCGCCGGAGCATCTTCCCGGCCTGTACCCATCCGTCGAATCCGGCACGGACTGGACACGACCACATAACCCCACGCCGGTCACGCCCTGGTCTACGCCGTCGGGTCAGCCGTCGCCCGTTTACATTCGTGCAGAGGAGGACCGGCGCGCCCGCGCAGTGGAGAGCGCGCTGCATCATGGAGGCACCACAACCGCCGCGGCGGAGCGCCAAGCCGCTTTCGAGCGCCGTTTTGCTGTGCTCATGGATTTTATGCAACACGGTGCATGGCCCCAAGCCCTGGCCAAACTCCAGGCGCTGCGCGCCGATTACCCGGAAGTGAAGTATCTGGACGCGTTGATCGCGGAGGCCGAACTCAAGGCGCAGTTGATGGAGACCTGGTCTCACAAGATCAAGGGGCGCCGCTTGACTGTGCGTCAAGAATGGTTGCTGCGGCGCTCATTGCCTTTCGTCATGGTGCTGGGTCTCTTTTTGGCTGCGGCGCTCTTTTATCAGAGCTATCTGGCGCCCTCGCGCCAGGTCGTCGCCATGGCGCGCGCGCTCCAGGCCCAGGTCCAAGAAGCCGGCAACTTGACTCAGGCGGGCGATTTCAACCGTGCCATCGGTCTCTATCAGGATGTGTTGGCCCAGGACCCGACCAACCAGGCGGCGGCTGCCGGGCTTGCCGAGGCACGCAAGCAAGCCGGTCTCGCCGCCAGCTACGACATCGCCATGCACGTGATGCGACAAGGTAACTTGACGCGCGCCGCCAACCTGCTCAACGGCATCCGCGCCACATCCCCCGCGTATCGCGACGTGGACCAACAGCTGGCACGCTTGGCGACGCTGCGCGAGGCAGAAACGGCTTTCCTGCAAGCGGAAGAGGCCTTTGCCCAGCGCCGCTGGTTGGCAGCGATTCAGGGGTATGAACGGGCCGCGCAGATCTCCGCCGAGTTTCGCACCGCCGAGGTCCAGGCCCATCTGGATGAGGCTTACTTTTACGCCGCCCAACAGCTTTTGACGCAGCGCCCGGCGGACGGTTTCGGCCCCGACCAAGCGCGCACCTATCTGCGCCGCGCCCAGAATCTGGAAGCCCACAAGGGCGCAGCCGATGCCTATCTCAATACCCTGGAGGTCTACTTCAAGGGTGAACAGGCGGTGCGCAACAACAACCTGCGCGACGCCATCAACCTTTGGCGCAGCATCTATGATACCCAGCCCGACTACATTGGCGGGCATCTCGCCGACCAACTCTATCGGGCTTATTTGACGCTGGCGGGTCAGGCGACGGTCAGCGGGGACAAAGAGTATGCGCGCCAACTCTATGCGCTGGCGGTGCAGCTGCGGGTGAGCGACAGCAGCGAGGCGCGCACCCAGCTGACGCTGCTCTCCGCGCCGACCCCCACGCCGACCTCGCCGCCTACGCCTACTCCGGTGCCGCAGCCGGTAGTCTACGCGCCGCCGCCCCCGCCGCCTACCGCGACCCCCACCCCCGCCATGCAGTACAGCGGCTGGATCGCCTTTCGCAGCACGCGTGAAGGCACCGAACTGGTCTACATCATGCGCCCGGACGGCTCCAACCAACAGCGCGCGCCGGAAGAGATTCGCGCCCAGCTGAACCAACTTTACGATCAACAACGCCGCGCACCGGAACAAGACCGTGTGCTGGTGGTGCAGCCCGCGCCGGGTCGCAGCGACGCCAACATCTATGTGCAAGACAACAACGGCCAAACCGTTGCCATGCTCACCGACGACAACCGCGACGAATATGACCCGGTTTGGGCGCCCAACGGACAATGGGTGGCTTATGTCGCCAATCACCCCGGCAACGACGAGATTTTCCTCATGCGCCCGGATGGCAACGACAAACGACGCCTGACCTGGAACGAGTGGGAATGGGACAAACACCCCACCTGGTCGCCGGACAGCGGGCAGATCGCGTTCTTCAGCAATCGCACAGGACAGCGCCAAATCTGGGTGATGTCCTATGACGG